>CAYVRD010000055.1:0-14524 GCA_964454195.1 uncultured Clostridia bacterium | reverse complement strand
ATTGGGAGCGACAGCTGCCAGTTCTCCAACAAGAATTGGCTAAGACAAGCTTTATGACTATGGGAATAGTAATGCCTAACGGCGAAGCCCTGTACGTAGATGGGACTACTGCCCAGCTGGGGGATCGAGATTACATAAGAAGAGCCTTTGGAGGCATGGCGAATGTCTCTGACGTCCTTATAAGCAGAGTCACTAATGAACCAGTCATCATGTACGCAGTGCCAATTAAAGATCATATTGGCGGCACCAGAGGTGTGTTGATTGCTCGAAGAGATGGCAATGCCTTAGCTGACCTAATCAGGGATATGGGCTATGGTGAAAGTGGCCACGCTTTTCTTATTACCGAAAAAGGAACTATTATGGCCCATCCAGAGCGGCAGCATATACTGGAGCAGGCGAATATTTATGAGCATATGGAAAATGATGGGCCTCTTAAAGGGCTGGGGCAAGCAATGAGCCAGCTGGAGGGGTCTAGGCAAGGAGTAGTTAAGGGCCAGCTGGCAGGGAGCAATATTTACATTGGAGTAGGCGCCGTTCCCTACACAGGCTGGAAGCTGGCGGTAGTAGCTCAAGAGGAGGAAATGCTGTCTGTCCTAAATGAGCTGTTGACAGCTATGAGGCTGCTAAGTGCAGTGGCGGTAGCAGTAGGTGTAGCAGTAGCAGTATTTATCGGCGGCGGGATAGCCAAGCCAATCGTAGCTGGGGTAAACCATGCTCAAAAGATTGCCCAGCTGAATTTGACAGAGGATGTACCTAAGGAATATCTGGAGAAAAAAGATGAAATTGGCGTCCTTGCTAAGGCCCTTCAGGGTATTACAGATAATCTGCGCAACTTTGTGCGGCATACTGCCGACTCGGCAGAACAGGTAGCAGCTGCATCTCAACAGCTAACTGCTACAGCCCATCAGTCGGCCAACGCAGCAGAGGAGGTAGCTAAGACTATTGAGGAAATGGCCAATAGTGCTAGCGATCAAGCAAAAGAGACAGAAAGTGGCTCTACTAAAATTGAGCAGCTAAGCCAGCTAATCCTGCAAAACAGAAGCTATCTAGAGCGGGTCAATAGCTCTAACCAAGAGGTAATTGTCTTGAAAAATGAAGGGGTAGCTGTGGTCAGAGAGCTAGCTGAAAAGTCTAAGGAAACTGGGGCTGCAGTGAAAGAGGTAATAGCGGGAATTGCAAATACAAATAAAAGTGCAGAAAAAATTGAAGCAGCTACTGTGCTAATCAATAGCATTGCGGAACAGACTAATCTACTGGCTCTCAATGCGGCCATTGAGGCTGCTAGAGCAGGAGAATCAGGTCGTGGTTTTGCAGTGGTAGCAGATGAGATCAGGAAATTGGCAGAGCAATCTACAGGATTCACCAAGGATATTGAGAATGTGGTCAAGGAGCTACAGGTGAACGCTGTAAATGCGGTGCAGGTGGTGGAGAAAGTAGCGGCTATTGTCAACAGACAGCAGGAAAGCGTTTCCATAACTGAAAACAAATTCAATGGCATTGCTTCTGCGGTAGAAGCTGCTAAAGGTGCTATCGGTGAGTTAAATCACTCGGCTAATCAACTAGATAAGATGAAGGAAACCCTAGTTGATATGATTAGCAGCCTTTCTGCTATCGCAGAGGAAAATGCTGCCGGAGCTCAAGAGGCCTCAGCAGCTACTGAGGAGCAGACCGCCTCCATCCAGCAGATTTCTAGCGCCAGTGAGGATTTGGCCAAGCTTTCTATGGAGCTCCAACGAGAAATAGATAAGTTTAAGCTATAGGTTTAGGGCAATGGAGTCCTTTTAGCAGCTAATTAGCTGCTAAAGGGATTTTTTGCAATAGATGAAAGTACTGCTTGGGGGGGTCAAGATTGGATAAAATAACTTTGAGGACCAGATTGATAATAGGGATGCTGTTTATAGTCCTTTTGTTGGGGGCGGTAGTGCTATCCAGCATGCAAAAAACCTCGGCATTAGAGAAAGAGAGCAGTAAATTGATGCAGGAGAGTCTGCGGCAGATAGAAGTAGCCAATCAGCTACAGGATATAGTTGTAAAGCAGATGACTAACCTTAAGAGCTACTTTCTTTATGGAGACAAGGAATTTAAGGAGCAGTACCTGCAGTCTGTGCAAAGTTTTAACAATGTTTATTATAGGCTGCTTGGAAACACCTCAGCCCATGAGCTAAATATACTTGAGGTCATCAAAATCAATCAAGATCAGTTTAATGCACTAGCTACTAATGCTATTCGCAGCTGGGAAACGGGCGATAGGGAGCAGGCAATGGCTAGATTGCAAAATGAAGCAGAGCCAATAGGCCTTCGGGTTACTAAAAACATAGAGGACTATATGGCTCATGTGGTAAGTGGCATAGAAATGGAAATAGCTAACCTGGCAGCTTTACAGCAGCAATTATTAAGAGATATGTATATCAGCCTAGGCGTTGCGTTAATGCTGGCAGTTGGCATAGGCATTTATTTGGCAATTAGCATAACAAAGCCTATCGCCCAGTTGGTTAGAGCAGCAGAAAAAATTGCCCAAGGAGATTTGAGCCAAGGGATCGAAGTAAAATCTGTAGGTGAAATTAGCTATCTGGTCAACGCTTTCCAAGCTATGGTAGTTAATTTACAGCAGCTAATAAGGGAGATTGACCGCAGTGCTCTAGAGATGGCAGAGGCTTCTAAAAGCCTAAGTCAAGGTGCAGAGCAAACTGTCAAAGGCACTGAAGAGGTAGCTCTTACTGGACAGGAGCTGGCCAATGGGGCAGAAAAACAAGCTCGGCAGGTGGAGGAGGTAATGGCTATAGTAGAGCAGATTTCCAGCTCTATGGAACAGCTGGCTAACAGTGCTACAGAAATGGCTGCCAGTAGTCTGCAAACTAATAGCTTTGTGGAGCAAGGGAAAAGTCAGGTAGGCAACATGATTTATCAGATGGAAAACATAACCAGAGTGGTAGAGGAATCTGCATTGCGGGTTAAGGCCATGGAGGCCAGCTCAAACCAAATCAACCAGTTTCTCACCTTTATTTCAGAGATAGCAGAGCAGACTAACCTATTAGCTCTAAATGCTGCTATTGAAGCGGCTAGAGCAGGAGAAAATGGCAGAGGTTTTGCAGTAGTAGCTGAAGAGGTGAGGAAACTTGCTGAGCAATCAGCTAATGCCACTAATCAGATTGCTGAATTGATTAGCCATATTAAAGAGGAAACTAATCAGGCGGTGAACGCTATGGCAGCAGGCACTGTAGAGGTGGACAAGGGCAGTAGTGTAGCTAAGGAGATGGGCGGCTTGTTTAATCAAATAGCTCAAGCTATTGGAAGCTTAAATGGCCAGGTACAGGAGATAACCGCTACCTCTCAGCAAGTAGCTGCAGGGGGAAATAATATTTTACACTCTATAGAAGATATTAACCAAATTGCCCAGCAGGTTAGTAACGGGGCAGCAGGTATGGCTGCAATTTCAGAGGAGCAAACCTCCTCTATGGAGGAGGTAACTGCTTCGGCTAATCAATTGGCCGATTTGGCAGATAAGCTAAAGCATCAAACTACCAGCTTTAAATTATAAAAATATTTTTATTGGCAGGATTTTTTAATTCTAGAAAGAATGATATCTATTTGGTTTGCTAAAATAATATTGTTCAAAGATAGGTAAACTAAGCTACAAGCTAGTTTTTTACAGGCGCAATGACTTAATGGGCTTCCCATGACTAGGTGGTGAATTAGTGCAAAAAAACAGCAAATTATATAAAGCGATAGATTTTTTAGGAATTGGCTTAGGATGCTTTCTGACTGCAGCAGGAATAATGCTGTTTCTAGTGCCAAATAAAATCGCTGCCGGTGGGGTAAGCGGCTTGGCCACGGTAATCTATCACGTGACCGGCTTGCCAGTAGGAATGATGATGCTGGCCTTGAACCTGCCCCTGTTTATTTTGGGAGTTCGGAGCTTAGGGGTGTCCTTTGGTGTCAAATCTCTCTATGGGACAATCCTCCTTTCCCTCATGGTGGATTTTATTGGCCAATATTCAATAAATATCACTGAAGATCCGCTATTAGCTAGTATCTATGGGGGGATTTTAGTTGGTGTTGGCTTAGCCATTGTGTTTCGCTTTAAGGGTAACACAGGAGGAACCACTCTGGCAGCCCAATTGCTGAATCATCATATTAAAAAGCTCAGCGTCAGCCAGAGCTTACTGCTAATCGATTTTGTGGTCATCCTGCTGGCAGGGATAGCCTTCAACATAGAGCTGGCTCTATATGCCATTATTTCCATATTTATTACCACTAAAACTATTGACGTTATTCAAGAGGGATTGGGGTATGCTAAGGCATGCTTCATTATCTCGGATAAAGCTGAGGAAATAGCCCAGGCTGTCATGGAGCAGCTAGACCGGGGAGGAACTATGCTTACTGGTCAGGGTATCTATACAGGAGCCCAGAAAAATGTGCTTATGTCGGTGGTTGAGCGATCCCAGCTGGCTGAGCTAAAGGCAATGGTACACTGCATTGACCCCAGGGCCTTTGTTATCGTTACCGATGCTAACGAAGCTCTGGGAGAAGGCTTTAAAAATTTACAATCAAGATAATATACAAGGGAGGAAAAAAGGTGAATAAAGAATTGTTGCAGGAAAAGGCCAAAGAAGTGCGCAGAGAAATAGTTAAGATGCTGACCACGGCAGGATCGGGGCATCCGGGGGGATCCTTGTCAGCTGCTGAAATACTCACATACTTGTATTTTCATGAGATGAATATCGATCCAAAGGAGCCTAAAAAGCTAAGTCGAGATCGTTTTGTGCTTTCAAAGGGACATGCAGCTCCAGTGCTGTATGCTGTCTTAGCCCTTCGAGGGTATTTCCCAATGGAGGAGCTGGGAACCTTGAGGAAATTGGGTTCTAAGCTACAAGGTCACCCGGATATGCACAAGGTGCCTGGGGTGGAATTTTCCACCGGCTCCCTAGGACAAGGTATATCAGCAACTACTGGCTTTGCTTTAGCTGATAAGCTGGATGGCAGAGATAGTCGTACTTTTGTCCTGGTTGGTGATGGAGAAATGCAGGAAGGCCAAGTGTGGGAGGCGGCTATGGCTATTGCCCACTACAAGCTAGACAATGTTACCGCTTTTTTAGACCACAATGGGCTACAAATTGATGGACGTATTGAGGATGTGATGAATTCAGAGCCGGTGAAAGAAAAATGGGAAGCCTTTGGCTGGCATGTGCTGGAGATAGACGGGCATGATTTGGAGCAGATTCACCAAGCAGTGTCTACTGCTAAGGCTACAAAGGGAAAGCCAACTATGATAGTGGCTAAAACTATCAAAGGCAAGGGCGTTAGCTTTATGGAGGATCAGGTGGGTTGGCACGGAGTGGCTCCCAAGCCTGAAGAGGCTCAGCGAGCATTAGAGGAGCTGCTATAAGCTACAACCCTAGAATACAAATTAGGAGGACTGGGTATGACTAAGAAGGTTGCTACTAGAGATGCCTACGGACAGGCGCTGGTGGATTTAGGTGCAGAGAGAGAAGATATTGTGGTACTAGATGCGGACTTAGCTAAGTCAACTAAGACAGCTATGTTTGGGGCAAAATACCCCCACCGCTTTTTTGATATGGGAATAGCTGAGCAAAACCTGATGGGGACGGCGGCAGGCTTTGCTGCTGCTGGCAAAATTCCTTTTGCCAGCACCTTTGCCATGTTTGCTACAGGCAGAGCATTTGAGCAGGTAAGAAATTCTATTGCTTATCCTAATCTTAATGTAAAAATATGTGCCACCCACGCCGGGATAACGGTGGGGGAGGATGGGGGCAGCCATCAGACAGTTGAAGATATCGCCATCATGCGAGCTATCCCCAATATGACAGTCCTAGTTCCTGCGGATGCAGGACAAACCACTGCTATGATAAGAGCTATTGTGGACTACGCTGGCCCTGTATACGTAAGACTGGGCAGAGCCGGAGTGCCAATTTTATACGGAGAGGATTACCAATATCCTTGGGGCAAGGTAGATGTATTGCGCCCTGGACAGGATGTGACAATCTACGCTACCGGCATCATGGTGACAGAGGCCTTAACAGCTGCTGATCAACTGGCTCAAAAGGGAATCAGTGCAGAAGTAGTAAATGTTTCCTGCCTCAAGCCTTTAGACGTAGAGGGAATAGTGGCTTCAAGCAAAAACAAAAAAGCGGTAATAACTGCTGAGGAGCACAATATTATCGGTGGTCTAGGTGGGGCGGTGGCAGAGGTTCTGATGGAGCACAACCCTATAAAAATGGTGCGAGTGGGCGTCATGGATGTGTTTGGCGAATCGGGGACTCCGGGTGAGCTACTAGCTAAATATGGCTTAACTGCCAAGGAAATTGTGGATGCGGCAGAAAAGGCTATCAATAGGTAAATATTTTCAAAAATATCTAATATTTCTTTAGTTTTTAGAGATATAATAAAAGGAAATAGGGCTTTAGTGTCGAAACAACTCAATTGGAGTTGTTTTTTCTTTTTTTACACTTATTATTCAACAGGGGAGTGACATAATGATACAATTCTTTAACGTTACGAAGACTTATGCCAACGGTGTTAAAGCCCTAAACGATATAAGCTTAACTATTAATAAAGGGGATTTCGTCTTTTTAGTAGGACCTAGTGGAGCTGGCAAATCAACATTAATACGACTACTGTATAGGGAGGAGCTGCCAGATCGAGGACAGATTCTCATTAAAGGTAAGAGTATTTCTCGTATGAAGCCAAAGGAAGTGCCCTTTCTGCGTCGTAGCATTGGGGTAATCTTTCAGGATTTTAAGCTGCTAGCTGAGCGCACTGCCTTTGAAAACGTGGCTTTTGCCTTGCAGGTTATCGAGTGTCCTAAAAAAGAAGTTTATGAAAAGACGTTAAAGGTTTTAGATCAGGTGGGCTTAAAGGGTAAGGAGGAGCGTTACCCCCATCAGCTATCAGGTGGTGAGCAGCAGCGAGTAGCTATTGCCAGAGCGATTGTAAATAACCCGGACCTGATTGTGGCAGATGAGCCTACAGGAAATCTAGACACTGATACCTCTTGGGATATTATGGACCTGCTCAAGCGAGTAAACAAGAGGGGCACTACTATCGTCATGGCCACCCATGCTAAAGATGTGGTAGATGATATGAAAAAAAGAGTAGTGGCCATAGAGAATGGAAAAATTGTTCGAGATCAGGCTAGAGGGGGCTATGGTTATGAAGATTAGAACCTTCGGTAGCTTGATAGTGCAAGGGATCCACTCGCTTTGGCGCAACGGTTGGATGAGTGTGGCTTCTATAGGGACGGTGACAATTACCCTATTTATCTTTGGTCTGTTTTTTCTTATCGTGTTAAACACCAACCATATAGCAGGCAGTGTGGAATCTGACGTGGAAATAGCTGCCTTTTTAGTTCAGGATTTATCTGAATCGGAAGTGGCAGAGGTGGGGAATAGGATTGGGAAAATAAGGGGAGTAAATGAGGTTGTCTTTATACCCAAGGAGCAATCTTTAGAGGAGCTGACAAAGACCTTTGGGAAGGATCACAATCTGCTGGCTTCCTTAGACGGAAAAAATCCGCTGCCGGATTATTTTAGGATTAAAACCTTAGATCCCACAGAGGTGGGAACTGTGGCGAGACTTATCAATCGCATGGCGGAGGTAGATGAGGTGCGCTATGGTCAGGAATATGTGGACAAGCTCTTTGCCGTTACCCATTGGGTGCGTCTAGCGGGAGTAGCCCTAATGAGTCTATTGTCCATAGCTGCCATATTTTTAATCGCCACTACTATTCGCTTGACGGTGTTTGCTCGAAGACGGGAAATAGCAATTATGCGTCTGGTGGGGGCAACTAACTGGTTTATTCGCTGGCCCTTTTTCTTAGAGGGAACCTTTTTAGGGCTAATAGGAGCTAGCTTGGCAGTATTCATTCTGCTTTTTAGCTATTTAGGAGTAATCGATCAGCTCTCTCAAGCTATACCTTTTGTCCCATTGATGACTGACCCAGAGCTGTTGAAGCAGCTGCTAGGTGGGATGATCTTAGCTGGAATGCTATTAGGTGCTTGCGGTAGCGCTATTTCTCTGCGGAAATTTTTGCAGATATAAAACTAACTACTATAGGAGGGGTGAAATTTGGAGCTAATCAAAAAACTTCGAGTGCCTATAGCTATTGTTTTGGCAGGAGTATTCTTAGGGCAGCTTCTGGTGCCTGTTAGTGCCAATGAAAAGCTGGATGCATTAAGAAGACAGCAACAAAATATCAGCAGGGAGATTAAAGAACAGGAAAAGCAAATACAACAAAAGACTAGCGAAATTAGAGATGTGTCTACCGATATCAATAAGCTGGAGAGAACTATTGACAATGTAAAAAGGGATATCAACAGCTTAAAAAAGCGCTTAAATGAAACGGAAAATATGGTGACAATCGCTGAGGGAGAGCTGGCCGAAGCAGAGGCTAGATTTGATGAGCGCACCGATGTGTTAGCCACTCGAGTCAGGGAAATATTTATCAATGGCCAAGTTAACTACCTAGAGGTTATTTTTCAGGCTACCAGCATCAATGATTTGCTGACTAGAATGGTGCTGCTGGAAAAGCTGATGGAGCAGGATATGCTGCTTCTGAATGAAATTGAAGCGGAAAGAATAGCTATTGAGGAGAAAAAGGCTGCATTAGAAAAAAAGCGAGCAGATATAGTAGCTATTAAGCTGGAAACTGAGCAAAAGGAAAAGGAGCTATTGGCAAAAACTCGGGAGCGCCAGCAATGGTTAGCCTCTTTGCAAACAGACCGAAAGGCACTGGAAAAGGCTTTAGATGAGCTAGAGGAAACCTCCAACAGGATTGCTGAGCAAATACGTAGGGAGCAAGCTAAGAACAGCAAGGGCAGCGGAATTGTAGGCAAGGGAGCTT
This sequence comes from uncultured Clostridia bacterium, assembly GCA_964454195.1. Lineage (GTDB taxonomy): Bacteria > Bacillota > Desulfitisporia > Desulfitisporales > JAWSUQ01 > CAYVRD01. Next base: position 5,664 of record CAYVRD010000055.1, on the reverse strand, counting down.
GGCCCACACCTGGCTATACAAGGGTTAGCTCCGACTATGGCATGCGTTTACACCCTATTTTGCGCTCCCAAAGGATGCACACAGGGATAGATATTGCTGCCCCCTCTGGAGTTAATATAGTTGCTGTTGACAATGGAAGGGTCATTTATGCCGATTGGTTAGGTGGCTACGGTAAAACGGTTATCATCGATCACGGAAAGGGATTGTCTACCTTGTATGCCCATCAGTCTTCTATTTTGGTCAAGGTGGGAGACGAGGTAATCCGGGGCGATGTGATAGGAAAGGTAGGGAGCACTGGTCAGAGTACAGGGCCCCACCTGCACTTTGAAGTGCGGAAGGACGGCGCCCATACAAATCCATGGCCATTCCTAAGATAATAGCTCGCTGACCTAGCTGAGAAAAATAGACAAGCGCAGGTAATCCTTTGATGGAGGAGCCTGCGCTTTTAGTTAAAAAGCATTTGATATGCCCTTGGAATTATTGTACTATATAAAAGAGTATCACAATAATAATAAATGGAATGCTAGAATTAAATGGGGAAATGGTGGTGGCTTGCATATGAGAGAAAGTAAATTTACGTCATTTATCGCTGGGATATTAATAGGAGCCATGGTAGTAGTGGGAGGAAGTGCCTATTATCTTGGCTTTAGCTTAGAGCAAATGAGTCGGATGGCAAAAATATTATTTCTGATTAAATCGGAAGCGCTGGAAGACGTATCTAACCGGGATTTGATTGAAGGAGCCTTGAGGGGCTTGGTTGGAGCTCTAGAAGACCCCTATTCGGCATATTTAGATCCAAGAGAATTTGAGCAGCTGGAGTCCCATATGGAAGGCTCCTATGGGGGAGTTGGAATTTGGGTAGGGCTGCGAGAGGATAGCCGGATAACTGTTATTTCTCCGATAAAGGGTTCACCAGCTTATCGGGAGGGGATAAAGGCCGGGGACGTTATTGTAAAAATTAACGACGAAGATACTGTCGACATGGCCATGGACGTGGCTGTATCCAAGATGAAAGGGCAGCCTGGAACCCAGGTTACTTTAGGAGTTTCCCGGGAGGGAGCTAACGAAATATTAAAATTTACTGTGACTAGAGAGCAAATAAATATTCCATCTGTTGAAGGCAAGATATTAGAAGATCATCCGGGTATTGCCTATGTGGATTTGACCCATTTTAGTCACAATACTGCTGGTGATTTTGCCCGAGAGCTGGCTGATCTAGAGAGACAAGGATTCCAAGGTCTGATTATAGATTTGCGCAACAATCCGGGAGGTAGCCTCCAAGCAGCGGTAGAGGTGGCAGATCTCCTAGTGGCGGAAGGACCTATAGTTCATATTGTAGATAGTCGAAAAACCCATGTGTTTAACTCCACCAGCAAATCTATCAACGTGCCGTTAGTGCTTCTTGTCAATGGGGGAAGTGCCAGTGCTTCTGAGATTGTAGCTGGAGCTGTTAAGGATAGCGGCGTAGGTACTTTGGTAGGCACCAGAACCTTTGGCAAGGGTATTGTTCAGAGTGTATTCGAGCTGAGTGGCGGGACTGCCCTAAAGCTGACCACATCTAAATATTTGACTCCCCACAAGCACGATATTCACCAAGTAGGAATTGAGCCTCATGTTGTGGTAGAGGCAGGTAACGAAGCAGGTGGATTAGATAATCAGCTGTTAAAAGCTATAGAGGTTTTGCAGAGCAAGCTATAGTCACAAAAAAAGTCAGCCTAGATGAGAGAGGATCGATTGATCTATGGATTTGTCGACGTTTTATGCCATATTACAGCTAGTGGTGCAAAGCTATCTATTTATGCTGCTGTCTCCCCTGTTTCTAATCATAGTGGCCATAGTCTACTTTCAGTACTGGCGCATAAATAAACAGAAGGAGCATGTCTTTGGCATTAAGGAAAAGGTGAGCTGGAAACACGCCTTTATTGCAGCTGGACACGGGGCGGTGGGTGGCTTTGTAGGCACGCTGCTGATTGTGTTTGCTGGAGTTTCCCTGTCGGGGATTGGGATTCACTTTTTATGGCTTTTGGCCATTTCCCTAATGTTTATTAGCCCCCGCTTTATTTGCTTTGCCTATGCCGGGGGCATCATATCACTTTCTTACCTAATCTTTGGCTATCCAAATGTAGATGTGCCCCAGTTGATTGCTCTGGTGGCAATTTTGCATATGGTAGAAAGTGTGTTGATTTTATTTAGTGGTCACTTGGGGGCGCTGCCACTTTACACTAAGCTTTCCAACGGTCAGATTGTTGGTGGATTTAACCTGCAAAAATTTTGGCCTCTTCCCTTAGTAGCTTTGGCATTAATGGTAATGTCCGACCCTAGTCAGGTAGCAGGGGTGGGGATGCCCGATTGGTGGCCCCTTGTCAAGCCAAATATAGATGCGCCACCTGAGTACCTAGTCTACACTCTCTTTCCTGTTGTGGCAGCCTTGGGCTATGGCGACCTGGCTATCACCTCAAGACCTAGGGAAAAAAGCAAAAAAACTGCTCTGCTTTTAGGAACCTATAGCTTTATTTTATTGGGCTTGGCTATCATAGCCTCTCGGTTTCCCATGCTGGCAGTAGTGGCCGCTTTGTTTAGTCCTCTAGGTCACGAGCTGGTAATTAAGCTGGGCAGGGATATGGAGTTTAAAGGTGAGCCAAGGTATGTTAAACCAGCCCAGGGAGTTATGGTTTTAGAGACAACTGATGGCACGCCAGCAAAAAGGCTTGGCTTAAAAACAGGAGATATTATACTAAATATCAACGGCTATCCGGTCAACTACCGACAGGAGCTAGATAGCATCATGGCCTATGGAGGTACTGCTTTAGAGGTTGAGTACGTGGACGAGCTGACAAATAAATTCCATAGAGCCTCGGTGCGCAAAGGCTACCATGAGCCCTTGGGGGTAATATTAGTGCCCCAGGGCGACGAGGAGTACTATGTGGAGATTTCTAATAAGGGTATTCTAAGCCGTTGGTGGGATAAGCTTAGAAAGAAAAAAGAATAGGGGAGGTAAGGGTATGTTAGGTGCAATTGCCGGTGACAGCGATACCATCGCCAGCATGACAGGAGCAATAGCCGAAGCCTTCTATAAAGGAGTGCCGAGCCATATCCAACATCGAGTCTGGGCCTATTTAGATGGTCACTTAGCTGGGGTAGTAAAGGAGTTTTATCAGAAGTATATCGGAGAAGTCTAAAAAACTGTGGGAGATATTCCCCGGTTTTTTTTTGTAAAAGCTGCAAAAACCAAGAAGGGTTTTTAACATTTTCATAGAATATATTTAATCAAAAGCTAATGCAAACGATTGCATAAAATACTAACGGAACTTTCTATATTATCATCTTTCTGGGAGGGTAACCAGCTATGACTACTTCAAAAAGAATAAACTCAATAGCCTATGCTGTGAAAGAGGGCCTAATTGAATTTCGTGATGAAGAAGTGCAGCCCTTAGATGATAATTCAGTTTTAATAGAAATTAAGGCTAGTGCTCTCTGTGGTGGAGACATTAAGCTCTTTTATGATAAGCACCCCTTTGTTGCTTTGCCTGCTGCTTTAGGTCATGAGATGGCAGGAGCTGTGGTAGAAAAAGGCAAGGGGGTAAAGGATTTAGCTATAGGCAATAAAGTAGTAGTAGAGCCTATCGTTACTTGTGATAAATGTCCCCAATGTGGTAATGGTAATTATCACTTATGCGAAAAGGTTAGCTTTCTTTATCGGCAGGGAGCAGGGGGAATAGCTAAATACCTATCAGTTCCAGCTAAATGGGTCCATCTCTTACCGGAAGAATTAACATACGAAGAAGGTGCTCTAGTAGAGCCCTTAGCAGTAGCCTTGCATTCTTGGAAAAAAGCTGATATTAGATTAGGAGAGTCTGTTTGTATAATAGGTTGTGGTCCTATAGGGCTTTTACTTATTCAGCTCGCTTATGCAAACGGTTGCAATAAGATTATCGCAGTAGATCGGAGAGAATATCGGCTGGAATTAGCTAAGGAGTTGGGAGCGACTAATACAGTATTGCCTGGTGATGGGGATACGGTGGAGCAAGTAATAGCAGCTACTGGAGATAGAGGAGTTAATGTAGCCTTTGAGGCAGCAGGATCCCCCGAATCCTTAAGTCAATGTCTGAATCTTTTAAATAAAAATGGCCGGTTAATTATAGTAGGGCTTTTCTCTCAACCGCAAGTTGAGGTGCCGGTCAACCTTATTGTAAAAAAAGAGATTACAGTAAAAGGATCCCAAGCCTACTGCTGGGATTTCCAAGATGCAATTCAATTACTAGTGTCAAATAAAATAAACTTGCGCAAATTGATCAGTCACAGGTTCAAAATTTCCGATGTAGAAGAAGCTTTAAGGGTTGCCTCAACCAAGGAAGAAAAACCAATAAAAGTGGTTTTACTATCACAATAGGAAAGCGGGGAATATAAATTGACTGATTTTAAAGGGTGGAGAACAAAGGAATTTTATGCAGGAGCAAAAAGCGCTCATCGACGAGCTGTATACAAGGCTGTGGGAAGAACAGATCGGGATTTCAAACAGCCCTTAGTGGCAGTAGTTAACACCTGGAGTGAAGTCTGTCCAGGCCACTTTCACCTTAAACAAGTAGTGGAGGCGGTAAAGGCGGGGATATGGCAGTCAGGGGCAACTCCGCTAGAGTTTGGGGCTATTTCCCAATGTGCTACCACCGCTTTAGGGGAAGCTCAAATGCGATATGATTTGCCTGCTCGGGAGGTACTAGCTTTTGATATTGAGACAATCGTAGAAACTCAGATGGTTGATGCCATGGTAATCTTAGCAGTGTGCGACAAAACTGTGCCAGCAGCCCTGTTGGCTGCTGCCCGCTTAGATATTCCAACTATTATTGTACCAGGGGGACCAATGCTGGTAGGCACTTTTAATGGAAAGCCAATTGCCTTATCTGACTTAGACGAAAAGGTCTTTGGTGCACTACCTGCTGGAAAGATTACGGAAGAAGAAATCATAGCCATGGAAGATGCAGTGTGTCCTTCCAGTGGAGCCTGTGCTATTTTAGGAACTGCTAATACTATGCAATGTATTGTTGAAGCTGTGGGGATGGCTTTACCTTACTCGGGAACAGCTCTAGCGGTTTCGGCGGAGAGATTGCGTTTAGCTAAGGATGCAGGTAATCAGATTGTTGAGCTAATAAAAGAGAATATAAAGCCTTCCGATATAATGACTACTGCTGCCCTCCATAACATGCTAAAAGTACTGATGACTATGGGTGGCTCGACTAATGCAGTATTACACGTGTTAGCCTTGGCCCAAGAGTTAGGACTGGGAGATGAGATAACTCTTGATACTGTTCATCAAACTAGTGTTGAGACTCCCTGTCTTGCAGATATAACGCCTACTGGTCAGTACTACCTAACTGATTTTCATCTTGCCGGGGGAGTTCCTGCAATAATGGATGCCATTAAAGAAAAGCTAAATTTATCCTGTATAACTGTTTCCGGTGGAACTATGGAAGAGTTTATTAAGCTAAATAAGACTAGACGTAAGGAAACAAGCTTAGTAGTTATTAGAGATAAAAACAATCCAGTTAATGATACTGGTGGGCTAGCAGTGCTAAGAGGAAATTTGGCTCCTAGAGGTTCGGTGGTGCGCCGATTAAATAATACTATACCCCGTCATGTAGGAACGGCTAGAATCTTTGAAAGCCAAGA
>CAYVRD010000054.1:0-14821 GCA_964454195.1 uncultured Clostridia bacterium | reverse complement strand
GGCCGGGTTTGCAAAGCGGACCTGCTGCAAGCCTGAGGTAGTACATGGGGAGGTAATGAGAAGCAAGAAAGGGGAAGCGGGAATATGAAACAGCGAGTAGGACTGATGATGGGCCTTGCGTCGCTGGTTGCTGCTATAAGCGTCTCTGCGCAGGCTTTTCTTATCAATAACACGCCGCTGGATTTGGCAGCGGAGGATCTGGGGAGCCAGATAGTTGCGCCGCTGGTGCGGCCGTTCAGTGTGTATGACATTGGTACTGTTCCTGCGCAAAAACTCCCTAAATGAAAATTCCGGAAGGAGGTAAGAGTATGGCGAGACCAAGACAACCAGTAGATTTAATAATTTATAAAGGCAAAAAGAACCTGACTAAACAAGAAATAGAAGATCGTAAAGCTAGTGAAGTAGCGGCTCCCAGTGATAAGGTCAAAGCACCTGCTTACCTTACTAAAGAATTAAAGAGGGAGTTTAAGAAAATAGCCGATGACCTTAAAGCAATAGGAATAATGACAAATCTCGATGTTGATGCTCTGGCACGATTTGTGATATCTAGAAAACTATATTTAGACATAACTAAGAAACTATTAGATAAGCCAGAGTTAATGTTAGCTGACAAAGATATAGTGGGAACCCAGGATAAATTATTCAAACAATGCCGATCTGCCGCCAGTGACCTTGGGCTGACAATAAGCTCGAGGTGTAAACTGGTTGTTCCAAAGAAACCGGAAGAGGCACCGAAAAATAAATTTACTCAATTTATGTAGCAGGTGATCTTGTGAATGATAGAGTCACCCAGTACGCCCTGGATGTTGTTGAGGGCAGAGAACCGGCAGGAGAATTAGCAAAGTTAGCATGTCAGCGGCATTTAGATGATATAGAGAGAAGTAAATTAGCTCCATATAGATATTTCTATGATCTAGATAAGGCAAATAGGATTATAAATTTTTCAGAAACCCTTTATATAGTGGAGGGTGAAGAAACTCAACAACTTCAACTGGATGGCTTTCAAGATTTTATTCTTGGAAGTCTTTTTGGTTGGGTAGATAAGTCTACAGGTTATAGGAGATTTAGAACCTCTTATGTCCAATTAGGTCGGCAACAGGGCAAATCACTGCTTAACGGTATACTAGGTACCTATACCAGTAATTTTGATGGCTATAACTATGCTCAAATATATTGTACAGCTACCAAAGCAGACCAGGCTAAGATCGTATTCAAAGAGATAGTTAAGTTCATCCAAGCTGACCCCGACCTAGAAGAGCTGTTTAAGATTAAAGAGTATGAAAGCACCATAGAGGCATTATTAACAAACTCAACAATAAAGGCCCTAGGCAGGGACACAAAGTCTATAGATGGCTTTAGGCCATATCTTGGAATAGTAGATGAGTACCATGCCCATAAAGACAATCAAATGTATAAGCTTCTAGAAGGTGGTACTGGAAAGCTAAAGCAGAGCCTAATATCTGTTATTACTACGGCGGGTTTTGATTTAAATAGTCCTTGTTACGAACTTTATGAATACTGCTGTAATCTACTAAGAGGAGCTCATGAAAACGAGACCCAATTTGCATATATAGCCCAAATGGATAAAAATGATGATATTTGGGACCCTGCTAACTGGGCCAAGGCTAATCCTTTGACAGGCAAAACCCAAGACGGCATCGATGCAATGAAGGACGTTGCTGAAAAAGCCAGGCTAATGGGCGGCAGCGAGCTCAGAGACTTCATGACCAAAAGGCTTAACATATGGGTGCAGTTTACTGATAATCAATATATGAATATTGAACACTGGAAGAATTGTGCTTCGGAATTAACATTAGAGGACATGAGGGGAAAAGAAGCCTATGCTGGACTAGATCTATCGTCCGGCGGGGACTTAACCAGCTTGGTGCTGTTATTTCCGTACTATATTGATGGGGTAAAAAAGCATTATGTTTACTCTCATAGCTTTATTCCAGCCAGTAGGGTCTTAGAGCACATAAAGACAGACATAGCGCCTTATGATATTTGGATTAAAGAGGGCTTGTTAACACCAACCGAAACACTAGGTGGAATAAAAACAGATTACAAGTACATAATCGCCCATCTCAAAAAATTAGTAGCAGAGTATGATTTTAAAATAAGGGCCATTTGTTACGATCCGCAGAATGCGGATGCATTCCTCAATGATCTAGAGGAGCTTGGTTATGATGCCATTATGATAGTCCAAAGTGCTAAAAATCTAAATGATGCAACTGTAGACTTTAGGCTAGAGGTTGAAGCGGGCAACGTTGCTTATCATAAAGACAATAAACTATTGACCTGGTCTATAGCTAACGCTAAAACGGTGTCAAATAGCTTCGGTGAGATTAAGATTGATAAGGATTTAAGGCGCAAAAGGATTGACCCAGTGGATGCCGTCATAGATGCATGGAAGGTAGCAATGAAAGAAGAGTACAAACCCAATATCAATCAGCTCACAGAGGATTATCTAAAAATGATGGGGTGGACCTAGAAGGAGGTGAGGAATTGAATATTATTAAACGGGCCATGGGAAGGTTCAGAAATCTAATATCCACCAAAAAAACAGCAGACATGGCCAGCGAAGAATTGCTTGAATGGCTAGGAATAAGCTCAACTCCCAAAAACATAGTAAGTGAAGTGACATACTTTACTTGCCTAAAGATGCTATCCGAAACGCTCGGGAAAATGCCGTTGAAGTTTTATAGAGAGACCGAAAAAGGCATAGAAAAGGCTAAATCAAACAAAGCCCACAAGCTACTAAAAACGAGGCCTAACCCCTTAATGACTCCTTCTATATTCTGGGCCACGATTGAGCAAAACCGTAACCATTATGGTAATGCTTATGTGTGGATTAGAAGGGCTTTTAAAAAGGCTAAGTATGGTGGCACCTATGAAATTATGGACATGTGGATAATGCCTTCTGATAGTGTCCAATTATATATTGACGACCAGGGCTTTTTTGGTGCCAAAGGGCGCATATGGTATGGATACACCGACAAACATACTGGCCAGCAGTATGTTTTCAATAGCGATGACGTGCTCCACTTTAAAACATCATACAGCTTTGACGGGATTTTAGGCGTTCCGGTTAGAGAAATACTTAAAAACACCGTAGAGGGCGGCCTAGAGAGTCAGAGCTTTATGAATAACCTCTACAAGAGTGGGTTGACGGCTAAGGCGGTGCTGGAATATACCGGGGACTTAAACGATGAGGCGAGGAAAAAGCTAGTAAGCGGATTTGAAGCTTTTGCTAATGGCTCTAAGAATACTGGCAAAATCATTCCGGTACCATTAGGAATGAAGCTGGTACCATTAAATATTAAGCTAACCGATAGCCAATTCTTTGAACTCAAGAAATTTACTGCTTTACAGATAGCCGGTGCGTTTGGCATTAAGCCTAATCAAATTAATGATTATGAAAAAAGCTCTTACTCTAACTCAGAAATGCAACAGTTAAGCTTCTATGTTGATACTGAGTTATTTATTTTGAAGCAGTACGAAGAAGAACTCAATTACAAGGTGCTAGAAGATTATGAAATAGACCAAGGTTATTTCTATAAGTTCAACGAGAAAGTTATCTTAAGGACAGACAGCAAAACTCAAATGGAGACACTCTCCAAGGCCGTTAATAATGGCATCTATTCACCTAATGAAGCCAGGGAATATCTAGACAAGCCAGCCAAGGAAGGAGGAGACCAGCTAGTAATGAATGGCAATTATATTCCTATTACCATGGTTGGGAGCCAGTACGAAAAGAAGGGGGGTGAAGCGGATTGAATAAATATTGGGAGTTTAAAAACAAGACACCAGATGAGGCAGAGCTTTATTTGTACACAGAAATCGCTTCATGGGGTGGTGGCGGTTATGCTCATTCAGCCAAAAGCTTTAAGCGAGAGCTTGATGCCCTGGGTGATATCAAAACACTAAATGTCTATATCAATTCGCCTGGTGGGGATGTTTTTGAGGGAACTGCCATTTATAACATGCTTGCTAGGAAGAAAAAGAAATGCCAGGTTAACATCTACATAGATGGGTTGGCGGCTTCTATTGCGAGTGTTATAGCCATGGCTGGGACTAAAGTGTATATGCCAAGCAACTCCATGATGATGATCCATAATGCCTGGTGCTTTACTTACGGCAATGCTGCTGAATTGAGAAAAGTAGCTGAGGACTTAGACAAAATAAACTCCTCAACCGTTATCCAGGCCTATCTAAATAAGGCAGGGGATAGTCTTGATAAAGAAACCCTGGTGAAACTTCTAGACGATGAAACCTGGCTATCGGCCCAAGAGTGCTTAGACTATGGCTTGTGTGATGAAATTACAAGCGCTAAGAACATGGCCGCTAAGTTTGACAGTACAGTATTTAAAAACTTCAAAAATGTTCCCGAAGATATCATTGAAAAACTACACCAAGAAGAGGCAGAAGAAAGTAATGAAAGCGAAAAAGCCAAGTTGTTAATGGAATTAGATTTAATCTAGTTCTTTTTTTATACCGTTTTTTAATTCTAAGGAGGAAATGAAGATGAAAATAACCAAAGAAATGAAAGCTTTACTTGCTAAGATTAATGCCAAAAAAGCAGAGGCCCAACAGCTAGTAGAGGCTGACAAGATTGACGAAGCAAAGGCAATAATTGCTGAAATGAAAAAAATGCAGGATAAATTTGATGCTATGGCTGAATTAGCAGATGATGAGCAGGAAGTTATTGAAGATCAGGTCGTTACTGGTAATGCAAAGGCCATTGGTGAAAAGCCTAACTACATTGGTGCATTTATTAATGTTATTAAGGCTGCTGTATTAAAGAAGCCTGTTGACTCCAAAGACATGGAAGTTCTAAACATGATGACCCAGGCTGATCCCGTTGATGGTGTTTCCGATGGTGGGGTGACAGTTCCCAAGGATATTAGAACTCAAATTAAAGAAATGCGTAGAAGCATGGATGCTCTAGAGAATTTAGTTAATGTAGAGCCTGTTACGACCCTAAGCGGTTCTAGAGTATTAGAGATCAATGCTGACCAGGTTCCCTTTGATAACGTGGAAGAAGCTGCCCAGTTCCCCGATGTTGCTACTCCACAGTTTACAACCGTTGAGTATAAGGTCAAGAAAAAAGGTGGAATCTTAAAGATCACCAGAGAGCTTTTGCAGGATACTGCTGAAAATATTATAGGGTACTTAAGAAGATGGATTGCCAAAAAGTCTAAGGCTACTAGAAACTTCTTAATTTTAGCCGAATTAGAAGAAAGCTTTGGTGGAGAAAAAGCAGTTGCTATTACTAACCTTGACTCTTTAAAGAATATCTTCAACGTTCAGCTAGACCCTGCTATTGCAATATCTTCTAGAATTTTGACTAACCAAGACGGTTTCAACTGGTTAGATAAGCTTAAGGATGAGGATAAGAAATATGTATTACAACCAAACCCTGTAGATGCTACTAAGAAACTGCTTTTCGGCAGATACCCTGTAGAGGTTGTTGCTAATAAGGTAATGCCTTCCGTAGCTGGTAAGGCTCCTGTTTACTGCGGCGACTTCAAAGAGGCCATCACTATCTTTGATAGAGAAAGCTTATCTATTGAGTTTTCTACTGAGGCTGGCGATCTTTGGGGTAAAGACTTAACCGGTGTTAAGGTAAGAGAAAGGTTAGACATCAAGACTATTGATAACGAAGCTGTAATCAAAGGTGAAGTTACTATATAACCAATAACCTTAATGGGAGTGGGGCAAAACCTCACTCTCATTTTATGGGGTGATTAAATTTGAACGAACTAACAAAGGAATACATTAAGATAGATGGTGATGACGAAGATTTAGTAGTCCAATCACTTACTACAGCGGCTGAAACTTACCTTGAAAATGCAGGCTGTCCAAAGAATTATGATAATGATCTATATAAACTTGCTGTAAACCTTCTGGTTTCAACCTGGTATAACAACAGAGATCCAAATATAACTGACAATAAGATAGGCAAGTTGCAATTTAGCTTAGATACTATAATTACTCAATTAAAGTATTGTGGGCCTCCTGAAAGCGGTGACAGCTGATGAACCCTGGGGAATTGAGGCACAGAGTACAAGTTTGGGGTAAGCTTGAGGGCAAAAACGCGCTAAAAGAAACAACTCAAGAGGATATAATTATAGATACTGTCTGGGCTAATATAATACCTCAAACAGGCAAACTACAGAATCAACAAGTAAATACAATCCTGACTAATGTAACCCATAAAATAATTATAAGGCACAACAGAAAAATAGCAGAAGCTTACCAAGATGAGCTAACAAAAAAAACAATATTTGTCCTCTTTAAAGGACATCGCTTCGATGTTAGATATATCCTTAATCCATATTTTAAAAACACTCAGTTGGAGATGTTTGTTGAAGAGGTGATTGGTTAATGCTCTCTTTGAAAAACATAAAACTAGCCATTAATGAGTTAATTATTAATAAATTCCCTGGCATTGATATCCAATCTAATGATGTAAAGGAAGGCTTTAAGAGGCCTTCCTTTTTTGTGGATTTTGACAATGTATATAAAATAGACCATCTTAGCAATTTCGAAAGAGGTATGACTGTAAGGATTTATTATTTTCCCTCCGACCGCCACAAATACCAATTAGAAGTATTGGAAAAACAAGAAGAAATTGAGGGTTTATTTAGGCTAGGCTTTACCATCGGAGATAGACACCTTAGCATTGCTAATAGCATAGAGTCGGATGTAATTGACGGGGTCCTTGAGGTCTCCTTTGAATTAAGGTACTTTGATAGCCACGAGGATAATGGCCCTGAAGGTCCTAAGATGGAGGAGCTGAGTCTAAATGCTTGAAATTGAAGATAGAGGCATGGATGAATTTAGAGAAACCCTATCCTACTTTGAAAGGAATTTTCCTAGAGAGGCCAAGAGCATGATGCTCAAAGTTGGGAACAAAGTAAGAACAATAGTAAGGAGAGAAGCCAGACAAAAGGTTAAGAAGAACACGGGCAATTTCTTGAAGTCGATTAAAAGAGGGAAGGTTTTCGTAAATACTTCCGACGAATTGACTGTGCGGGTATTTCCTTCCGCCAAAATAGCTCCCCATGCCCATCTGGTTGAAAGAGGACACAGGATAGTAACCAAGAGCGGAGAAGAAGTCGGTTTCGCAAAAGGCAAACATGTTTTTGAAAGTGCACAAAGTGAAATTGAAAGAGAATACACAAAAATAATAGAGCAAGAGTTAGACAAAGCATTTAGAAAATTATAAGGAGTTGATCTGTGTGGGTTTACCAGAAATAGATATTAAGTTTTCAACCTTGGCTGTATCTGCTATCCAGAGAAGTCAACGGGGCATTGTAGCCCTGATACTAAGAGATAGCACGCAGACAGAAAAACTGTATGAATATAGAACGATAGTGGATGTAGATCCTGCTGATTGGACAGAGGAAAACCTGCAGTACATCAAGGATGTATTTCTAGGGGTGCCTTCTAGGGTAATTGTTTTGAGGGGAGGAACCGCAGACCTCAACTACAATAATGAATTAACTGTCCTTCAAAACAAGAGATGGAACTGGCTAGCTATACCTGGTATTAGCACTAGCGATGCCTCAGATGTTGCATCATGGATTAAGTCCATGAGAGACAATAAGAAAACTTTTAAGGCGGTGCTGCCTAACCACGCAGGAGACCATGAAGCTATAGTAAACTTTGCTACCGAGGGCATAAAGGTAGGAGGAAACACCTATTCTGCTTCACAGTATATTGCTAGAATAGCTGGTATATTGGCAGGATTAGGCTTAGATAGGTCTGCAACCTATTACGAATTACCGGAAGTAGAAGCTATCACAGAGTCTACAGACCCTAATGAGGACATCAATGACGGTAAGTTAATCCTTATCAAGCAGGATGATAAGGTGAAGATAGGCCGTGCTGTTAATAGCTTAACTACCACTACAGTAGCCAAATCTAATCTTTTCAAGAAAATTAAACTAGTTGAAGGTATGGACTTAATCCAGGAGGATGTCACACGGACCTTTAATGATGATTATGTAGGCAAGGTGAACAACAGCTATGACAACCAGGTGTTATTTATTACTGCTGTAAATGCTTATCTAAGAGGCCTTGAAGGCACAGTACTAGATGCTGCTCACGATAATACTGTAGGTGTAGATATCCAAGCCCAAAGAAACGCATGGGAGGGCATTGGTTCCGATACTAGTGAATGGTCAGAGCAAGAAGTAAAGGAAAGGTCCTTCCAGTCTAATGTATTCTTAGCAGGCAATTTCAAATTCCTAGATGCCATGGAAGACTTAACTATGGCAATAACATTGGTGTAAGGGGTGATAGTGAATGTATGAAGCCAAGCGTGCAATAAATGGTACCTATGGAACCCTATGGGTAGACAACGAGATTTGGGCAGAGGTAGAGGCGTTCGAGGCTGTTGTAAATATAGATTATGAGGATGTAAACATTGCCGGCTCTCTGGCAACTTATAAAAAGCAAGTGGGCTGGAATGGTACTGGTAACTTAACTATCAAAAAGGTAAACAGTAGAGTATCCAGGAAAGCGGCCGAGGGCGTGAAGAGAGGGCAGGTTCCCAGGATGAAATTTGTAGGGAAGCTGGCTGATCCGGATGCACTAGGTTATGAAAGGGTAGCTCTATATGATGTTACCTTTGACTCCTTTACTTTGATGCGATTTGAACAAAAAACAATCATGAACCAGGAAATACCCTTTGCCTATAGTAATTATGATTTAGTTGATGCAATTTAGGAGGTTTAGTTATGGCTAAGAAATTAACTTTAAAAGAACTGCTGGCTCAAAAAGAACAACTTAAAAACAAGAAAAACGCAACGGTTGACTTATATATTGAGTCCATGGATGCAGAAATTACTGTCAAAGTACCTTCTGCATCTTTAATTTTAGAAGCTCAAGGCCAGGGAGAAGAGGACCCTGCCAGAGCAGACTCTTATTTAATCTTCAATAGTGTAAAAGAGCCGGACTTGAAGGATAAGGAGCTACAGGAGGCTTATGGATGTATAGAGCCTTTAGACATTGTAGAAAAAATATTCCTTCCTGGGGAGATTTCATCTATTGCAGTTGAAATCATGAAGTCAGCTGGATATGGATCTAATGTTAGTCGGGTAGGCAAAGAGGTAAAAAACTAATAAGTAGTGATGGGGAGTTATATTATCTCCATCACTACATTCAAAGAGGTCACCGGATAAAAGACTTATTAGAACTAGACTCGGTAGAAAAGGAATTTATGATCCAAAGCATGATCTTATATTACGAAGAAGAGGCCAAAAGGTGGGGTGGTAAGTAATGTCAAAGGCCATTGAAAGGCGCATGACCCTAAAAGATCAAGTCACACCTACAATGTCAAAAATCAACAAGTCCACCCTTTCATATAAAGCTAATGTACGGAATTTGCGCAAGGAAGGGCAAAGGACTTGGACTGGAATAAAGAGAGGTGTGCTAGGAGTAGCTGCTACCACTGCCGCCCTGATTGGTTCTGTAATGGCTATTAGGAGTACGGAAGAGGCTTATAAAGCTCAATCTCAAGCTGAAGTTAAGTTGCAAGCCGTTTTAAAAGCTACTCGCAAAGCTACTGATGAACAAATACAAGGCTTAAAAGCATACGCCAGCGAGATGCAAAACATAGGGGTTGTTGGCGATGAAATTACCTTAGCAGGTATGCAACAATTAGCTACTTTTAATGTAACTTCGGATACAGTAGAAACATTAACAGCTGGTATGCTGGATTTAGTGGCACAACAAAAAGGGCTTAATGCTACCCAGCAGGACATGGTCAATATCGGCAACATGGTTGGTAAGGTAATGGATGGCCAAGTAGGAGCCTTGTCAAGAGTAGGGATATCCTTTACGGCGGCGCAGGAACGGATATTAAAATATGGTACTGAGCAACAAAGAGCTGCTACATTAGCGCAAGTCTTAGAGCAGAATGTTGGAGGCGTGAATGCCGCCATGGCTGCTACCGATGAAGGGCGGATTAAACAGGCCACAAACGCTATAGGAGACTTGCAGGAAACCATAGGCGGTGTAGTAATTTCAATTAAAGGTAAGTTCGCAAAGGCTTTTATGGATGATTTACCAGCGATTGAAGGTAAGATTAATGCAGTAGCCTCAGCTATTAACAATTGGGTTGATGGTGGAGGCATAGATAGGTTTATAGAAACATTGAAGATTACTTATGATACTACAAAACAATTAACCCCAGTTATTGGTGTTTTAGGAGCAGGGTTGGTTGCATATAAACTATATGCATTAGCTGCTACAATACAGACATGGAGCTTGAACGCTGCCATGCTAGCTAATCCAGCAGGCTTTGTAATTATGGGTATAGTTGCTTTAATTGCAGTCATTACTCTACTTAGAAAAAATAAGGACTTGTTAAGACTTAAATTTATGCAGACCTGGAATGCGGCTGCTGAATATGCTGAAAGTGGCATCAATAAAATGATAGGCGGTGCAAATACCGTTATAAGTGCCTTTGATTTTGCAGGTCAAAGTATTAAGTATATGTTCCATAGCATGTGGAATGATGTTGTCAGCATGAGCGAAAATGCAGTATCGAAACTGACAAAGCCTCTGAATGCTGTTCTAAAAGCTGTCGGCAAGGAAGCAATAGATGTTAATTTTTCTGGCAAAATGTCTAGCATACAAAAGCCTGTATTGGAACGCAAAGATGTTATCGGAGAAGTCCAGGTTAAGCGGTACTCAAATGATACAATAGCTCAAATAGAAGAGGCCAGAAGGAGAAAGCAGGAGCAGCAGTCGAAAGATAACACTGAAGCCTTAGGGTTACTAGCTAGAGCCATTGGTGAGAATACTGATGCTTTAGAAGAAAATACCGGTGCATTAGGCAAGTCCAGCAGAGACCTTACTGGTGAAGAAATAGCAGACAGGTTGCTTCCAAGACTGGAGCGTGTTGTATATGATTAAGGTGTATCTTTCTATAAACAATAATGAAGAAGTAATAATCTTTCCAGTATCTCCTGAAGAGTATGAGCCCCATTCCCCTTGGAATAATCGAGAGGTTGTAGGCCTGAAGCAATCACTTAACTTAATCGGCAACAAGGGATTAATAACAATAGAGCTTAAGTCTTTTTTTCCCGTAAGGGACTACCCTTTCTTGCTGAACAGGTCTATGTGGGGCACGGAATACGTAAGCACAATAGAAAGATGGCGACAAAGGCGGCTACCAATGAGGCTCATCATCACAAAAGAGAGTGAAACAGATGTGAATATACCAGTAACAATTGAGGACTTTTCCTACAAAACGGGGAAAGATGGCGATGTTTATTTCACTCTCTATTTTAAAGAGTTTTCTTTCGTAAGGGTGGGATAGGCATGTTTCGATTGCAACTAGTCAAGAATGATGGTTCTAGAAGCTATGATATCACACCGATTGTACAACAGTTTTCATGGGACTCTAGTATGTCACTAGCTTCTGTTATAGAATTTTCTGTTATCTGGAACGACAAGTTTATCCCAGTTAACCCTGTAGAAATAGGCGACCTTGTTATTATTTTCAAGAATGGCTCGGAAGTTAATAGAGGTATTATTGTAAAAAGCAAACAGAGTGGTATCAGTGCTATAGATTATGTAGCTTTTGACTACGCCTGGTACCTAGGCAAATCTAAAAGCGTGTACCAATTTAATGGAATAGATGCAAAGCAAGCTATAGAAAAAATACTCAGTGACTTCGGTATGCCGATAGGCAATATCACAGACATGGCCACCAGTATTAATAAAATATATATACAGAAATCACCGGCTGAAATTATACAGGATATCATCAAAGAGCATGAAAGACAGTCGGGGATTAAGATCTTTCCTGAAATGCGCCTTGGTAAGATATTCATAGAGAAAATGAGAGACATGGCTGTTATCGGTCGGTTCCGATATGCTGCTAACGTAGCAAGCAGCAATGTCTTAGACTTCCCCATAGGAGCCGAAAGAACCCGGTCAATAGAAGAAATGAGGAACAGGATAAAAATAATATTAAGCCAAGATGATAACTTTGAAACCGTAGCACTGGAGCAGGATACCCCTATGGCTTCTAAGTATGGGTTATTGGAAGAGACCTATAAAATAGATGTTGAAGATATGGCAAAAGCTAGGCAGGTTGCTAGAATTTTATTACAAAGATTAAGCAAGGTCCATGAAACCAACTCCCTAACATTAATGGGGGATGTGTCCTTTAAGGCTGGAAGGTTGTTTGATGTAGTTGAGTCTACGACAGGCATGGAGGGGAGATTTATGATAACTAATTGCAAACACGAGGTTGCCGGAGATCTCCATGTGATGAATTTAAACCTAACCCTGCCGGAGGATATAGCATGAATAGTATAGAGAAGTTAGCTCAAATGTTTAAAGAAAGAGATAATCAAATCTACCTGGGGCCTCAAATAGGTAAGGTTATAGCTCCACTTCCTAACATTAAGGTGGCTCTAGGAGATAGGATTATACTGGGAAAAGATAAGTTAATAATATCCGGGCATATTTATTCCCATTATCCTAATCAAACAGGAACTGCCTATTTGAACAGTAATGATGAAGTAATTCTCCTTCCAAGCAATGATGAACAAAAATATTTCTTATTAGATAAGGCGGTGAAATTATAATGTTACCGCAAATCTCGAAACTAGAATTTCAAAACGAAGAAATAACGGAATCCCCTACAACTCACAGTGCCTTCCAATGGGACTTTGAGAAAGGGGATTTTATATTAAAAGATGGCAAACTTGTAAAAATTGAAGGGTTAGAATATATAAAGGTTTGGATTAATAAGGTGCTAAGGACTGAATTTGGCACATTAATCTATGAAAATTATGGCTCTCAGCATCACGACTTGATAGGTAGAGTTCTAGACAGGGATTTTATTAAATCAGAGCTACAGAGGACCATTAGAGAAGCCTTATTACAGAATGAGGCAATTACTAGTGTAACAAACTATGAATTTCAATTAGAAGAAGCTGTATTAACTATAAAACTAATGGTTGCTACGATATATGGGAGTACGGAGGTGATGGTAGTTGCCGACTAAACAAGAAGTACTAAATGATATGCTTAATGAGGTTTCCCAAACTTATGATAAAAGAGAAGGTAGTTTTATTTATGATGCTTTGGCTCCTGCTGCTAAACAGTTCGCGAAAACTGATGAAAATATTAAAGTTGTTGAAGAAAAATTAAGTATCGATAAGCTATCTGGTGCTGAATTAAGGCAAAGAGTCAGGGAGCGCACCGGTATTATTGCTAGGGAGGCCACTAGGGCAATAGGTAAAGTCCAACTTACTGGCACCGGCACTATTCAGACCGGCGATCTGTTTGAAACACAAAGCGGTACCCAGTTTAGGGCGACTGAGACAAAAGCTATCACTACTAGTGGGTTGGTTAGCATTGAAGCTGTTGTAGCTGGACCAGGAGGCGTGGTGCCGGCCAGTACAATTATATTATTCCCCATCACCTTAGCCGGCTTTACAGCGGTCACTAACCCTGAACCTACTTATGATGGCTTTGAGGCAGAGTCTGATGCAGACTTGTTACAGCGGTACTATGAGCGAGTAAGAACCCCTGCCACAAGCGGCAATAAGGCTCATTACATTAATTGGGCAAAAGAAGTCCCGGGCGTAGGTGATGCCAAGGTGTTTCCTCTTTGGGCGGGAAACAATACAGTTAAAGTGACTATTATCAATGCAAATAAAGAACCAGCTAGTACCGAGTTGATCGAAACAGTCCAGGAACATGTTGACCCAGGAGGACTAGGGCTAGGAGAAGGACAGGCACCCATCGGAGCCTATTGCACTACTGTTTCGGCTAATGCAAAGGTTATTGATGTTAATTTTGCAGCAATGCTGGAGCCAGGATATACGATTGAGCAAGTGCAGCCTTTAGCTGAAGCTAGCCTAACCAATTATTTGAGATCAATAGCCTTTAAGGCCGAGATTGTAAGCTATGCTCTTATTGGTGCAAATATTATTAACACTGAAGGGATATTGGATTACACAGAACTCTTGGTAAACGGTGGCACAGCTAATATTCTGCTAGACATTGAGGAGACTCCTGTGCTCGGGACGGTGATAATCAATGGATCATAGCACTGAATTGATTTTGCAACTTCAGCCTTTCCAGCGCAAGTCAAAGGTTTATCAAGAAATATTTAAAGCAGAGGGCAAGCAGTTTGAAAACCGTGAAGATGCAATAAATGATTTAAGGCTCCAGTTATCTGTCGATACAGCTACCTGGGGCCTTGCTATTTACGAATCAGAGCTTGGAATAGTGACAGATGCTAGTAAGCCCTTAGTTGAGAGAAGATCTGTTATTAAGTCCAAGATGCGGGGAACGGGTAAGGTAGATGCAACTTTAATAAAGCTAGTAACAGACTCTTTCACTAACGGTGATGTAGATGTTGCCTTTGATGGCATTATCAAGATTACATTTACTAGCGTAGTGGGTATACCACCAAACATAAATGATGTTTATGAAGCGGTAGAAAATATTAAACCTGCTCACTTAGCCATAATCTATACTTTTCTTTACAATACCCATCAAACCTTGAGCGGATATACTCACCTGCAGTTATCATCCTATACACATGAGCAGTTGCGCTCATCAGAAATAAGTTAGAGAGGGTGAAGTGAATGCAAAACACACCAAATTATAACCTAAAGAAACCAGAACCGAATGATAATTATAATGTCCAAGATCAGAACGATAACATGGATATAGTTGACCAGCAATTGAAAAATAATGCAGATGAAATAGCCACTAAAGAAACGCCTACTGGAGCCCAGACCAAAGTAAATACCCACGCTAACCTAACGTCAGCACA
>CAYVRD010000053.1:6971-15106 GCA_964454195.1 uncultured Clostridia bacterium | reverse complement strand
GAGTAATAGGATGCGTAAATTGCAGTTAATAAGCCTAAAAATGATCCATCATGAATAAACCTTATCATTAGAGCTCACCTGTAATCTTTGAAGTATAATCAGGAGCAATTAGCTCAGGCTGCTGGGTAAATAGGGTCAGCTGCTCCATAGAACTATTATTATGAGTATCAGGCAGTAGTCCTTTTCGAATAATATCCTCACGAAAAGCCATCCCACCATAATATTTGCCTTTGCAGGTAATGAAATACCTTGCCCTCTTTAACACTACCCCTAATTTTTTCAAGCTATCATAATCAATCGCAGCTACTTTTCGTACAGTGACAATTCTTTTAGCAGATCTGACACCTACGCCAGGCACCCTAAGCAACAATTGATAGGGTGCCTGGTTTATTTCTATGGGGAAATGATGTAAATTATTTAAAGCCCAATTACATTTAGGGTCTAGCTCAAGATCAAAGTCAGGATTCCCCTCGCTAAGCAATTCCTCTGCTGAGAAGCTATAAAAGCGCAATAGCCAGTCGGCTTGATATAGACGGTGCTCTCTTAAAAGAGGAGGACTTGATAAACTGGGAAGTAGTTTATTTGACACTACAGGTACAAAAGCTGAATAATAGACTCGCTTAAGGTTAAACTTCTTATATAATCCTTCAGAAAGCATAATGATTTTGCGATCTGTATCGGCAGTTGCCCCTATAATCACCTGGGTACTTTGACCAGCAGGTACGAAGGAGGGGGAATTTTTGAAGATTTTTTTTTCTTCCTTCACCTGAACTATACGAGACCTTATAAAATCCATGGGTCTAATTATCTCTTCCTTAGATTTTTGAGGAGCTAATAGTTTTAATCCCTGACTGGAAGGCAGTTCAATGTTTACGCTCATTCGATCAACTAATGTCCCGGCGGCTGAAATTAACTGGGAATCAGCACCCGGAATAGCTTTTAGATGAATATAACCATTAAATCGGTGCAGTTCTCTGAGCTTGCGAACTGTTTCTAACAATAGCTCCATTGTGTGATTTGGACTTTTTATAATTGCTGAGCTGAGAAATAGTCCTTCAATATAATTTCGCCGATAAAAATTTATGGTTAGATTAGCCACCTCTTCAGGTGAAAAGGCAGCCCTAGCAATATCGTTGCTAGATCTATTAACACAATAAACACAATCATATATACAATAGTTGGTAAAAAGAATTTTCAAAAGGGAAATACATCGTCCATCATCGGACCAGCTATGACATATGCCACTAGATGAGGTATTGCCAATACCACCAGGACTATTCTGGCGTTTACTCCCGCTAGAAGAGCAGGAAACATCGTATTTAGCAGCAGCAGCAAGAATCTCTAGTTTCTTCATTAGTTCCATATACTCATCTCCCTTTTCCAAAATAATTATACCAAACATTTGTTCAAAATGAAAGAATTCCTATAATTTTACACATACTATAGAAAAAATAGTTTTAATAAAAATGATTGAGGTGATTATCATAAATAATGTTAAGCTAGAACACATCACAGGGGTGACAGCAGATTCTAGAGATGTAAGACCAGGCTATGCATTTGTTGCGGTATCCGGATTTAAAGAGGATGGAAATAAGTATATTAAAGATGCAATTAATAGAGGGGCTGCATTAGTATTGACGGAGCAAGAGTTCCAAGGAAATTATGGAGTCCCAATAATTAGGGTTAAGAATGCTAGAGAAAAGCTTGCTCGATTAGCTGCTTTGAAGGCTGGTAATCCAAGTAAGCAGCTAGAGCTTATCGGCATCACTGGAACTAACGGCAAAACTACTACCACCTATCTGATTCATCATATTCTTAATCAATCTAAAAAACCAACAGGTCTTTTAGGTACGATTGAATACAAAATAGGTCAGGAGAGTATTCCTTCAAAGCTAACAACTCCTGACAGCAGCTTTATCCAAAGCTTTTTATCCCAGCTTATTGAAAGAGATAATCAGGCTGCAGTTATGGAGGTATCTTCCCATGGTATTAAGCTAAAAAGAGTTTACAGCTTAGATTTTGATATAGCTATCTTTACCAATTTAACCCCAGATCACTTTGACCTCCATCCAGATTTTCAAGACTATTTAGGTACTAAAAAAAGCTGGTTTGATAATCTAAAAAAAGATGCATGTGTAATTTATAATAATGATGATCCTTTTAGCAAAGAAATGGTAGGTGATAGCCCAGCAAGCACTAAAATACCCTTTAGCATGCAGGGCAATGGAATGATTACAGGAGATAATAGGCAGCTTTCAGCAAATGGTATTAGCTTAGATATAAATGTCAATCAAGAAATAGTGGGGACAGCAGGCAAGATAGGAAATTTTACCATCAAGCCCCATGTGCTACCAATTAGGATTGGTATGCTTGGAAACCACAACTGTTATAATCTGCTGACAGCGGTGACAGCAAGCTTAGTTGCTGGTGTCAGCCCAGATATAATTAAGAATAGTGTTGGGGATTTTAAAGGGGTTTGGCGTCGCATGCAAATTATCTACCAAAAACCATTTATGGTAATTGATGATGCTAGCCATAATCCAAATAACTTTCAAGCTGTGTTTGATGCAGTAAAACAGCTTTCATATAATAATATATGGGCTTTGGTCGGGATAAGAGGAAATAGGGGTTGGCAGATAAACTACGAAAACGCCAAGCTAATTGGTCAATATGTCAGAGATATGGGCATTAAACTGCTTGTCAGTAAAAGTAAAGACACAAACGGTCTCAATGATCAGCTGCTAGCTGATGAGGAACAGGCTTTTATTAAAGGTCTTTGGGAAAGGGGAGTCCATTTTGAGTTATATGAAACTCTTGAAGAAGGTACATCAGAAGTGACTAGGAAACTTGAGCCCGGGGATATTCTCCTACTGTTAGGAGCCCATCCCTTTGATGAGGCAGGGCAAAAAATAATACCTAAGCTGAATGAACGGGTTCGGAGTCTTCATGCAAGAGGGTTGATCTCTAAAGAAGAATCTCAGCCAGATATAGAGCCATTAAGATATAACTAACTGTAATTGACCATTAAAACAAGGTGTGTTATATTTATCTTTGCAAAAGGTCTTTTCTCATTTTACTTAGGAAAGGGAGTGGTGGATTTGGATCCTGCGAGGTGCATGAAAGGCAATTGTATATGGATTATTACACCACTTAAAGGGAAACTATTTCCCGCTGGGTAAAATGAGGGGGACTGGGGTGTGACAGAATATAATGGAACTTTTACACAGATTGTTGATGCTATAAAAATCAAAAACAAAACACGCCTGCGTGAGTTGTTTGACGAGCTACATCCATATGATCAGGCTCAAATAATTATGGAGCTATCTATTGAGGAAAGAAAAGAATTATCGCAATTTTTCTCTAATGAAGAAATGGCAGAGATAATTCAAGAATTAGATAATGAACAACAGCTACAACTAATAGATGAATTGGGAATTGTCAGGTCATCGCAGATAATTGTAGAAATGTCATCAGATGATGCGGCTGACTTACTAGGAGAGCTGGATGAGGAAAAAAAGGAAAAGCTTTTTCACCTACTAGACGACCAAGAAGTAGCTGATATGCGCGAACTGCTGGAGTATTCGGAGCACAGTGCCGGTGGTATCATGACTACCGAATATATAGTTATTCCTGGATATTATTCAGCAGAGGAAACGGTGAGCAAGCTGCGCCAGATAGCACCTGATGCGGAAACTGTATACTATTTATATGTGGTAGACGAGGATGAGAAGCTTTCTGGAGTACTTTCTTTAAGAGACTTAATTATTGCAACTCCGGAAACAAAAATTAGCGATATTATGTCTGAGCGAGTCGTATCTGTACCTGTTGATATGGATCAAGAAGAGGTTGCCAAGATTATGGAGAAGTACGACTTTTTAGCGGTGCCAGTTGTGGACAAAGTCAATAGATTAGTAGGAATTATAACTATTGACGACGTAATGGATGTGGTAAAGGAAGAGACAACAGAGGATTTTACTAGAATGGCTGCTATTAGATCTACCGGTGACAGTAATGACCTATCCTTAAACTCCTGGGGAGCTGCCACCAAAAGATTACCGTGGCTAGTTATATTGCTATTTGTTGGGTTGATGTCGGGAAATATTATTGCCCATTTTGAGGGGACTCTTGATAAGGTGGTAGCTTTAGCATTTTTTATGCCCATGATTGCAGGTATGGCAGGCAATACCGGTACCCAGTCTTTGGCAGTAGTAGTTAGAGGTTTAGCATTAGGTCAAATTGAGAAAACCGATATTCCCAAGCTACTAACTCGAGAAGCGGGAGTAGGGCTAGTGGTAGGTTTAGTTAATGGAGTACTTATTGCCTTCATTGCCATGGTTTGGCAGGGGCCTGTGCTGGGATTTGTAATTGGCATTTCATTATTTGTCACTTTAGTGGTCTCTACTCTTGCCGGGGCCATAGTCCCTCTAATATTAAACAAGTTAAAAATTGATCCCGCAGTAGCCTCAGGACCTTTTATCACCACTATCAATGATGTGATAAGTTTAACTATCTACTTTACAATAGCCACTATGTTTATGAGCTATTTATTGAAATAGTCTCGAAATAGGAATTTTATTATACCAAGCTGCGCAAGTTTGCAACTAGCCTCACAACCACATAATCAAATTGTTTAAACTATATTGGAATTTAATTATAATTAGCTGCTAGTATTTCACTGGCAGCTTAATTTATTTGATTAAATTTTCACAATTGGCAAAAAATAATTGCTAAAATACTAATGTTCTAATATAATTAGTTTAAATTAACTAAAACTTTAAGACTAGTATGAACTTTCACATGGTGAAACATTTCAGGGAGGTGGCAAGCGACTATACCAGTCTTTATAGTGGGATTTTTTGTTGAAATATTTAATTTTTTAGGAGGGGTTTTACTTGCTGGAACTGTTGCTAGCAACACTTATTATCCTGCCCATTATAGCAGGATTAGCAGTATTTTTTGTCAAGAATGATAGTTTTCGTAGCGGCGTAGTTCTTTTGACAGCTATTTTGCTTACTGTAGCAGCCATTAAACTATTTAGCTATGGAACTATAGAAGGCTTTACTCCCGGTGGGGCTTGGGGTACCCTAATAACAGTATTTGATTTTACTTTATTATTTGTATTGCTTTATATTGCATACAAACTGCGTAATCTATTAATTGGAGCATTGACAATTATTCAAATCTTAACTATTAGTTACTTTGATTTTGGATTACTACACGGTGCTGTTGATTACGTTGCTCCACCAATGTTCTATGCAGATCAATTGTCGCTGACAATGGTCCTGATTATATCTATTATCGGCTCGCTAATTACTCTATTTGCCATACCCTATATGGCAGATCATGAAGAGCATCAACACTTGAAAACGAGCAAACAACCTAGATTTTTTGCTATCCTATTGTTATTCCTTGGTTCTATGAATGCATTAGTGCTGGCCAACGATTTGGTATTGCTAGTGTTAGCATGGGAGGTTACTACCCTCTGCTCCTTCTTGCTAATTAGTCATGATGGAACAGAGGTATCAGTAAAAAATGCAACTCGAGCTCTGTTGCTTAATTCAATAGGTGGTGTAGCTTTAGTATTTGGTTTGACTTCACTATTTATCAATACAGGCACCACTTCTTTACAGGCAGTGCTAAGTGGACAGTTTACTGAAATGGCACTATTATTGCCGTTAGCCTTATTTTGTATAGCCGGATTTACTAAGGCTGCTCAAATGCCATTCCAAAGCTGGTTGCTTGGCGCAATGGTAGCACCTACTCCTGTATCTGCACTTTTGCATTCCAGTACTATGGTTAAAGCAGGTGTTTATTTAATAGTAAGATTAGCACCAGCCTACGCAGGCACTTATTTAAGCGACATGGTTGCACTTATGGGCGCATTCACATTTGTAATGACCTCGGCTTTGGCCATTAGCCAAAGCAATGGGAAAAAAATATTGGCTTACTCAACTATTGCCAACTTAGGTTTAATTGTTGTAGCGGCGGGAATAAACACGCCAATAGCCTATTCGGCAGCTATTTTGTTGATTATATTCCATGCAATTTCTAAAGCACTTCTTTTCTTGTGTGTAGGTACCATAGAGCACGGGATTGGCAGCAAGGATATGGAGGATATGCACGGACTCTATCAAAAAATGCCATTTACCGCCATAGTTGCTTTAATTGGTATGGTGACCATGTTTTTACCTCCCTTCGGTATGTTGTTAGGCAAATGGGCAACGCTTGAGGCAGCACCTAGATTGCCTTTAGTAGTACTAATGCTTGTGTTTGGGAGTGCATTAACAATGGTATTCTGGCTGCGCTGGGCAGGAAATATTATGAGCTCATCGGAAGCTGCACCAAGGGTATCTGAGTCTCAACCCTTATTTATTAAATTACCATTGGCATTGCTAGCGGGAAGTGCAGTTATCTTATCTGTTATGGTAATCAATGTTTATAAAATAATTGCTCAGCCGCTAGTTGCTGCCTATTATGGAGGGAATTCACTAGCCATAGCAGTTGGTGCAGGGCAGTTGAGTTTCATCTCAGTAGGTGGAGGAGCTGAAGTAGCCTTCGGAAGCTATGCCCTATGGCCGATGTTTGCTGTAGTTGTAGGCTGTGCCGTTTTAGGAGCTTATGCAATGAATCAAGCTAGCAGCGCCAAGGTAACGGCTGTCTATATGTGCGGTGAAATAGGAGGTCTTAATGATATTACTGAAAGTAGATTTAAAGGCCATCACGAGCAATGGTTTGATTACACCACTAGTAACTACTATCTAGAGCCAATTTTTGGCGAAGGAAAGCTAACTAAGGGGTCAAATTTTGTAGCTCTGTCAATTTTAATAGTCTTAGTTGGGGTGGTGTTTATATGAGCACTTTTTTAACAGTGAGCTTAGCTATTATATTAGCGCCGGTTTTAGGAATTCTTTTTAGTGGAATAGATAGAATTATCTCAGCCCGAATGCAAGGACGGGTTGGCCCACCTCTCTTACAGCCTTACTACGACGTAGCAAAGCTGTTTAACAAAGAAAAGATGATTGTAAATAAACTACAAGTGCTTTACGCTGTTATATACTTGCTTTTTGCCATGACAGCCTTTGGATTATTTGTGGCAGGAGGCGACCTATTGCTAATTATCTTTATTTTAGCAGTAGGAGGCGGAGCTTTAGTTTTAGGAGCCTTATCAGTTAAATCTCCTTATAGCCAAATTGGTGCTCATCGGGAGCTTATGCAGATATTAGCCTATGAGCCAGTACTGATACTAACTGCAGTTACATTGTTTTTAGTAACAGGGAGCTTTAAGGTAAGTGAAATAGTGGCTTTCCAGGTCAATAATAGCACCCCTGTTATTTATACACTGCCACTAATGTTTTTAGCTCTTACCTATGTGTTAACTATTAAGATGAGAAAATCTCCTTTTGATATATCCACATCTCATCATGCCCACCAAGAGCTGGTTAGGGGAGTATTGACAGAGTACTCTGGCCCATATTTGGGGATTTTAGAAATTGCCCATTGGTACGAATTGCTACTAGTATTAGGTATGATAGGGCTATTCTGGGCAAACAATCCAATTATGGCTGTAGCTTTAATTTCTGTAGCATACTTCTTAGAGCTGATTCTTGATAATACCACATCTCGTATGACTTGGCGTTGGATGTTAAAGTCAACATGGGTTGGGGGCATGGGTCTTGGTGTTATCAATTTAGTCTACGTATATATGATTCGCTAAGAATTGGGAGGAGAGATCACTTATGGGTTTATTAGATAATGCCAGCACCAAATCTCCATGGATAATCCATTGTAACTGTGGTGCTTGTAATGGTTGTGATATTGAGACACTGGCATGCCTTACACCAGTTTATGATGTGGAAAGGCTAGGGGTTATCAACGTTGGTAATCCTAAGCACGCTGATATATTGTTAGTTACCGGCTCTGTAAATAAGCGAAACGAACGGGTGTTGCGAAATATATACGAACAAATGCCTGAGCCAAAGGTAGTAATTGCCCTAGGAGCTTGTGGATGTAGCGGTGGTATTTTTAGAGACTGCTATAATGTGGTCGGAGGGGCAGACAAGGTAGTTCCAGTTGATGTCTATGTGCCTGGATGTGCACCTAAGCCAGAAGCTATAATGGACGGAGTCCTCTTGGGC
>CAYVRD010000053.1:5189-6871 GCA_964454195.1 uncultured Clostridia bacterium | reverse complement strand
ATTAGCTCTGTTTACACATCTGCCTTGCTGATAGAAAACGAAATCCAAGATCTTTTTGGGCTGAAGTTTGATAATCTTGTTATAGATTATCATCAGACATTACTAACAGTAGAAGATATTAGTGCACCTCAGGTAGTAAGCAATCTAAACGTTCAGTTTTCAAAGAAAAAGTCTGAATTGAAGGGTGGGAACTAAATGAGTAATCGTAGAATTCAAATGCCCTTTGGTCCCCAGCATCCCGTTTTACCTGAACCAATTCAGTTGAAACTAGTTTTGGAGGATGAAAAGGTTGTGGAGGCTGTTCCTAACCTGGGCTATGTTCATAGAGGGTTAGAGGCGTTAGTAGATAAAAAGGATTTCAATCAGATGATCTATGTGGCAGAGCGGATATGTGGAATTTGTAGCTTTCAGCACGGAATGGCTTTGAGCATGGCACTTGAATCGGTGGCAGATGTACAGATTCCTGAAAGAGCCAACTATTTGCGAGCTTTCTGGGGCGAGCTACACAGAATTCACAGTCATTTATTATGGCTTGGATTGATGGTGGAGTCCTTTGGCTTTGAAAGCTTATTTATGCAATCCTGGAGAATTAGAGAAAAGATTGTTGATGTGATGGAGGCTACTGCGGGTGCCAGAGTAATAATCTCAACGGCAATACCTGGTGGTGTGCGTCGGGATGTGAGTCGAGAGCAGCTGATGTGGACATTAGACCAAGTAAATCAAGTGGAAAAAGAGCTGAAGGAAATAGAAAAAGTTTTCTTAAATGACTATACGGTAAAGGCACGCACAGTAGGGATAGGCACCTTATCTAAGGAAACAGCTCTTCAGTATGGTGTAGTAGGCCCTGTTATGAGAGCATCTGGTATTAGTCAGGATTGTAGGCAATTGGGCTATGCGGCTTATAACCAGTTGGACTGGGAGCCTGTAACAGAAACAGCGGGAGACAGCTACGCTAGAATTGTAGTAAGGCTAAAAGAGACATTTATGTCTATAGATTTAGTTCGCCAAGTAATTGCCAAGATGCCAGAAGGTGAAATTAGTGTACGATTTAAGCCAACAGTAGCTGCTGGAGAAGCTCTTTCTAGAGTAGAGCAGCCCCGAGGAGAATGTCTATACTACGTCAAGACTAATGGAACTAAGCATATGGAGCGGATGCATGTGCGAACTCCCACCTTTGCCAATGTACCAAGCTTGCTAGAAATGCTGCCAGGCTGTGAATTAGCTGATGTTCCTGTGATTATTCTTACAATTGATCCTTGTGTCAGCTGTACTGAAAGATAGGAATTTGTTACTCTATAAAAATATAGGGGTGAGAAACTATGTTAGAAATGTTAAAACCAGTTTTAAAAAATCTTTTTTCTACACCTGCAACTAGATTATATCCTTTTGAAGTAAGAGATCAATTTCCAAATGTAAGGGGAGATTTAGAAGTAGATATCAATAGCTGTATTTACTGTGGGATATGTGAGAAAAAATGTCCTTCAGCATGCATTAGTGTTGATAGAAACGATGCCAAGTGGGAAGTAAATCCATACAGCTGTGTCCTATGTGGGGTTTGTGTAGATATCTGTCCCAAAAAAGCCCTTCATATGCATTCAGCTTGGCGAAAACCTGCTTATGACAAAGACAATTATGTGGTCATTGGTCAACCAAGGGAAAAGCAGGGTCAAGTTGGTTAATTG
>CAYVRD010000053.1:0-5089 GCA_964454195.1 uncultured Clostridia bacterium | reverse complement strand
TAATTAAACATGAGCAAATGGATTTTGTACAAGTGTATGATACCTACTTTGATCAGATTAATAGATATCTGCGCTATCGGGTTTCTAACACTTGGGACGCAGATGATCTTACCGCTCAAGTGTTCACTAAAGCCTTTGAGCACTTTGACCAATGCAGGCAGCGAGAGCGAATCGGGGCTTGGATTTTCCAGATTGCCCACAATACCTATGTTGACTATCTGCGCAAGCGGAGAGAGCACCTGCCCTTAGATGAACACATACTGCAGACAAATACTTGGGCTCAACCGGAAGATACTGCCTTAGCTTGTGAAGAGGTGGAGGAGCTTAAAAAATGTCTTCAAGAGCTTAGCCAGGAGCAAAGAGATGTGTTATTGCTGCGATACTTTGGTGACTTAAAATATAATCAGATTGCCCAGGTATTAAATAAGAAGGATGCCACTGTAAAAACTGTTGGATTTAGAGCCATGCAAAAATTGCGGAGCCTTTGGAAGCAAAACGGGAGGGAAGATTTTGATGAGTAAAGATAGAGAAAGCTCCCCACAAAAAAAGGTTGTCTACTTACATGACAGTGAGGTATATGAGTTGCAAGACCCGGAAATAGCGAAGCTGCTAAAGGTTATGCGTGATATCCGCACAACTATTCCAGTGAACTATCAGCTAAAAAGTCAGCTTCGCCAACAATTTCTTGCCACATCTAATCAAAAAGAGCAGATTAAATCCTCCTTTTCACCCCAACCGACTCCATCTAGTAGCTCTGTTAAGGCCGGTATGAAGGAACGGAAGACTCAGCTTTTCCAATGGATGCTTTTTTTATTACCTTGTTTAATTGTCATTTTTGGGATGTTTCATTTTTTATCTGGTCAACAACTGGAAAGAGTCAACAATACAGTAATAAGAGAAGAGCGAGAAGTGTTTTTTGATGCCTGGAGTAGTGGTGATTATAGTGCCACCACTAATGGAGAGGGTATGATATTTTTTATTAATCGGGGTAGCTTGTGGCAGATAGATTTTAATGGACATAGGATTCAAGAATTAATCATACCTAAGTCAGGTCAAATATTTAGCTGGGCTGCCTTAGCACCAGGTGAAGATAAAATTGCTCTAGTAGTCAACGAATCAGGCAAAAGTAGCTTAGTGCTACAAGATATTGTTAATAAGGAGCACCAAAAGACACTAATTACCTTTGAAGCAGGGGTTAAAATAAAAGAAATTACTTGGGCGCCGGAAGGAGGCCAATTAGCATTTACAAAAATAACTGACGACAAATCTACCATTTATCAGCTGGACCTTACTGTGGAAGGCGGAGTCCCTGTAATACTAAATGAAGGAACCCATCCTACCTATTCTCCTGATGGCAGGCAACTGGCTTTTCAGAGAACCAATACTAATGGGGAGTCAGAGATATGGATTGTCAACAGAGACGGTAAAAACCTGACTCTTTGGGGTCTAGGTGGTCAGCCTAGCTGGTCTAACGAGAATTTGCTTGTATTTGTACAGGATAGACGCTGGGAAAAGGTACTGAGCTTCGATTCGGCAGGTAAACCTATGCTTACCTCACTTCAGAAGGTGCAAGAGGTATGGGTTAGTGATCTTACAGGGAAGTTAAAGGTCAATTTAACCCAGCTGCCTGGGCCTAGTCTGGAGGAAGAAGCTAGGCTCTTAAGGGACTGGGAAAGGTCGGGCATTACAGAGCCAACTGTTTGGGACTTAAGATCCTCCTACAGTGATAATCGCCCCCAGTGGACTAGTGATGGAAAACACGTACTAATTCAACGACAGCAAGGAAGCCAGAGTAAACTAGTATGGGTTAAAGTAGGAGGTCTAAAATAGTGAACAGAAAAAAGAGAACCATTGGCATTATTCTAGTAGCAATTATAGCGTTGCTTATGGTAGGCACTGCCAATGCCAGCGAACAGGTGACAATAAGTGTGAAGCCGGGCTTTAATGGCATTTATAAAATCAGTGGCTTAGTGCCTGTTCAAATCACAATAAATAACAGGGGCAACGATCTAACTGGAAGGCTAGTATTTGGTCAAGACAGTCCTGAACATTTCCGTGGAGCAAACCACCATTTTTATGAAACTTCTATTACAGCAGGTGAAACAAAAACAGTAAGCTTACTTCTTCCTGGAGAGCTACTATCAGATAAAGGAAGTGTAAGACTGGTAGTAAAAGATAATACCATTGCTGAAACATCGATTCAAGGCTTAGTAATTCGTGGAGACGGAATCTTGGTATTAGGCATTTCCAATCGAGGAGATATTCACAGCTTTTTAGTTGAGGCAGGACAAAACAATCCCCAACTCCCCAGATTAATAACTGGTAAAACTATACTGCCCCAGGAAATGCCAACTAACTTTTTTGTGCTACAAGGAGTTGATGTGGTTGTACTAGACAGTGAGGCAGAAACCCAGCTATCTGATAGACAAAGGGATGCATTGGCAAAATGGGTAGCCGCAGGTGGGACTTTAATTAGCTCTCAAGGTGATATTTCTATAGGAGAGCCCATTGCTAAGGCACAGGGAAAATGGCTGTTTTCAAGGCAAAGACAAGGAAATGGACAAATAATATATAGCGATTATGATTTGACTCACTCAGATGGAGTTAACAAGGCATTTGAAAGCAAGCTAATCCAAGAAATAGCTACCCAAATATCCTTTGAAAAGCATTATTTAGATAGTCACACAGGAAATCATTGGAACTATTTAGATGCTGCCAGTATTTTTCCCAATATAAAATCACCTAATCTGGTGTTATTGGCGGGTATCTTTTTACTATACATTATTGTTGTAGCTCCTATACTTTATTATCTTTTAAAAAGATGGGATAGGAGAGATTTGGCATGGATTATTATACCTATCTGCTCTATAGCACTAACTATTGCTATATTAACTAGTGGTCAATCTAGAATAACTGGAGATGGAGTAAAGCAAACTGTAGCCAGTGTTAATATTATAGAGCCCAAATTTGCTATAGTTCAAGGGGCAATTGGAGTAATTATTCCAAAAGGTGGGCAGTATGGCTTTACAGTAAATGAAGATACTTTTGCATTCCCTGCAAGCAGAGGCAGAGTGGCACCGAATAGTCAGCTTGTCAGATATTTTTCTGACGGCACTAGAAGGATAGAATTTAGGCAGGTGGAGTACTGGTCGTTGAGGAATCTCCTAATTAATAAAGTAATTTCTGATTTGGGAGCGGTTGAAAGTCAGCTATCTATTCAAGATGGAATATTAGTAGGACATATTTCTAATAAAACTGGACTTG
Source organism: uncultured Clostridia bacterium (assembly GCA_964454195.1). Classification (GTDB taxonomy): domain Bacteria; phylum Bacillota; class Desulfitisporia; order Desulfitisporales; family JAWSUQ01; genus CAYVRD01. Next base: position 1,825 of record CAYVRD010000053.1, on the reverse strand, counting down.
ACTTGGAAGGCGTAAATATTTTTGTGGGCAATATGAGCTATAATATAGGCACTCTATATAATGGCCAAATACTTCACTTTAACAGCCAGGAAGATTGGCAGCAATACGCAGTAAGACAAAACGAGTATATGGAAAGAATGGGTGCAGAAGGCCTAACTCCCCAGCAGCAGCGCTTGGCGAATTCTGGCATGAGGGCAGTTCCGGTAGCTGTTCCCCATAATCGTACAATAGTACATGATGAAAAAGAGTATTATTCAAGATATATTGGAGGCTTTATTGGCTCCTGGGATGTGCGAATCAGTGGATGGTCGAATCAGGATTTGGGTCTAGTAAAGGCAGAAAATTTAAGCCTGAGCACACCTAGCCTGCTTCAGATTAACCAGCTACTTCCGGTAGATATAGGTGGAGCTGACAAGGTTTTCATTCCAATGGGAAGTCTACAGCCAACCTATTTAGGACAGGTTGATATAAACTATATGCTTGGAATGAGGTCAATTGATATTCAAGGAAGTGTCCAATTAACCTATGAATTTGGGAGTAACCTAGTGGTGGAGCAGCTAGTCACCAACATAGATTCTAGGTTTTTAAATGGTCTTATTTATGAGGCATTTAACCTGCAAAAGGAAGAATGGCAGGATATCTCCCAAGCTTTAGCTAGTGTAATGAGAGAGGAGCAGCTAAAGCCGTTTATATCTAACGAAGGAACTCTGCAGCTACGCATATCAAGTGGAGCTGGCAGAATAAATGTTCCTGAGCCGGCAATTCAAGTGTTAGGGAGGGTCATAGGTGATTAAAACTGTTGGTTTGACGAAAAAGTACAAGGATGTAGCTGCCTTGACAGATCTAGATCTTAATATTGATAAAGGCTCTGTTTATGGCTTTATTGGCCCTAATGGGGCAGGCAAAAGTACAACTATGTCAATATTAGCTACCCTGCTTGCTCCTACCGCAGGCAAGGCTTATGTAGGTGGCTTTGAGGTAACAGAAAGCCCTGAAGAAGTTAGACAGTTGATAGGTTATATGCCAGACTTCTTCGGTGTCTACGACAACCTAAAAGTAGAAGAATATCTGGATTTTTATGCTCAAGCTTATTTTATTCCTCGAGTTAAACGAGCTACTTTAATTAAGGACCTATTAGAGTTAGTTAATTTAAGTGGCAAAGAAAATGCCTATGTAGACACCTTATCTAGAGGGATGAAGCAGAGACTAGGCTTGGCCCGCTGTCTAGTGCATAGCCCTCAGGTACTAATATTAGATGAGCCTGCGTCAGGCCTTGATCCCCGGGCTAGAATCGAGCTTAGGGAAATTTTAAAAGAGCTTAGAAAGATGGGTAAAACTATTTTAATTAGCTCCCATATTCTATTAGAGCTAACAGAGATGTGTGACAATATTGGTATTATTGAGCAGGGAAGAATGATAGTATCTGGTTCTGTTCAAGAGATTATGGCCCAGGTAGAGGGTACAGGAGTGTTGAAGGTCAGCCTAATAGATGGCCACGGAGCAGCAATAAATATCCTTGAGCAAAACAAGCTAGTTTCTCAAGTAAGTAAGCAAGAGGATGAAAGCCTTCTGGTCTACTTTAAAGGAAATCAAGAAGAGCGATATCAGCTGTTAAAGGAGCTGATAAATGCTAACATACCTGTAGTCAGCTTTTCTCAGGAAACAGCAAACATTGAGAAGGTGTTCTTAAAAATTACCCAGGGGGTGGCGCAATGAGGGGAGATACCTTTGTCAGCCCAGTATTATCAAAAGAGATTCGCCAGCGCTTTCGTACCTTCCGTGGGTCTTTGGTGGTATTTCTTTATATTGGAGCAGTGGCGGCAAT
>CAYVRD010000052.1:2013-15411 GCA_964454195.1 uncultured Clostridia bacterium | reverse complement strand
CAGGGCATGCAGACTTAAGCGGAGCTTTTAAATATCGACATATGGATATGCGCAACGTTTTAGAGCGAGCTAGTGCCAGAGAAACTGCTATTAGGGTTGCAGTAGGATCGGCTGCCAAACAACTGTTAGAGGAACTGGGGATTGGTCTAATAGGCTATGTGGTAAACATTGGAGGCGTGTCATCTTCAGGACTAATAGATGAGATAGAAGATAAAGAGCTTACCTTGGATTACATAAATCAGATGAAGGATATAATTGCCGCCTCACCCTGTATGTGTATAGATAGCTCTAGTGAGAAAGAGATGATTTCAGCAATTGAAAAAGCTAAAGCTAGTGGGGACTCTTTAGGTGGGATAGTGGAGGTTGTAGCTATAAAACTCCCTCCTGGTATTGGAAGCTATGTCCATTGGGATAGAAAGCTTGATGCTAAGCTAGCTTTCCAGCTAATGAGTATTCAAGCAATAAAAGGAGTGGAATTTGGTCTAGGCTTTTCAGCTGCCAATCTGGCCGGCTCCCAGGTACACGACTCTATCTATTATGAAAAATCCCAGGGCTTTTATCGCCAAACAAATGGAGCTGGAGGAGTAGAGGAAGGCATGACCAATGGTCAACCCTTGGTGGTCAGAGCAGCTATGAAGCCTATTCCCACCTTATACAAGCCATTAAATAGCGTTGAAATGACTACAAAAAAGCCTGTGATAGCTGCTGTAGAGCGATCTGATACCTGTGCTGTGCCCGCTTGTTCGGTAGTAGCTGAATCGGTGGTAGCCTGGGTGCTGGCTGAGGCAATAGTCGAAAAATTTGGTGGAGATTCACTAGATGAGCTTAAAAGCAACTTGCAAGCATATCTAAAATATCTAGGTGAAGTGTGATGGCTAGCAATATAATTTTAATAGGCTTTATGGGAGCAGGAAAAACAGTAGTAGGGCGCCGCTTAGCCTTTAGGCTTAACATTCCCTTCGTGGATATAGATAGGGAAATAGAGCTTCTTGTAGGCTTGCCGGTCACTAGAATTTTTAAAAAATATGGACAAATTAGGTTCCGCTCAGAGGAAGAGCTTATGCTTTCTAAGATATGTAGAAAATCTCCATTAGTGATAGCTACTGGCGGTGGGGCAGTATTAAAATCTATTAATAGAGCGACAATGAAAAAGTGCGGCATTGTAGTTTGGCTACAGGCAGAAACAGAGACTATTGTGGAGCGAGTTGGGTTAGGCAAAGGCAGACCCCTACTAAAAGGACAAGATGTAAAAACAGTGGTTCAAGGCTTACAAAGAGATAGAAAAAAGTATTATGAAGAGGTAGCAGCAATTAAAGTGAGTACAGATGGCAAATATGTAGATCAAATAGTTGATGAAATTATCAATGCTGTTGGCTTTAAAAGGAGCTAAGATAAAAAATGACTAATAATCTAGAAGTATTATCGGTGGGCCTAGGCTCAAGAAGCTATAATATTGTCATTGGATGGAACATATTAAAAGGCTTGGGAGAATATCTAAAGCTTCATAAGCCTGTGTCAAGCCAGAACTTTTTAATTATTAGCAATCAAAAGGTTTTTTCTCTGTATGGAGCTGAAATCACTGCAGCTTTAGAATCTCAAGGCTACCCCACTAATTATTTTTTAGTGCCAGATGGAGAAGAGGCTAAAAGCCTCAAGCAGACTGAAATACTGTACAACTACTGCTGTAGTATTCCCCTAGATAGAAAAAGCTGTGTGATTGCTTTGGGCGGAGGTGTGGTTGGTGACCTGGCAGGCTTTGTGGCAGCTACCTATATGCGGGGAATAGCTTATCTACAAATTCCCACTACCCTATTAGCTCAAGTAGATAGCAGTGTTGGTGGCAAAGTGGGAATTAATCTTCCAACTGGCAAAAATCTGGTGGGAGCGTTTTATCAGCCCAACTTAGTCTATATGGATTTAGCTACTCTGGCTACCTTGCCTTTAAGAGAACTGCAAACTGGATTAGCTGAAATAATCAAATACGGTGTGTTAGATAAAGACTTTTTCTCCTACTTAGAGGAGAATATCAGCAGCTTGTTACAATTAGATAATCAAGTATTAGCTTATGCTGTAAAAAAAGCTTGTCAGATTAAGAGTATTATTGTGAGTGAGGATGAGTTAGAGCAAGGAAAGCGAGCTTATTTGAATTTTGGGCACACTATCGGGCATGCCATTGAAGCTGTTACCAACTATGATATGTACCGTCATGGAGAAGCGGTGGCCTTAGGTATGAAATGGGCAGGACGCTTAGCTGTTAAGATGAACAAATGGTCTCAGGAGGAACAGCTTCGTTTAGAGCATTTAATATCTAAGGTGGGATTACCTACAGAGCTACCTAATTTAGACTGGAGTAAGGTTATAAAAGCTATGGAGCTGGATAAGAAGAATAGTCAGGGTAGATTGACCATGATTCTACCAGAGAGAATAGGTCAAGTAGAGATTAATAATAATGTGGATTACAATTTTGTAAAACAAATTCTAGAAAATGCATAGTAGCTTGTTTTTTAAAATAAACTAAGGTGATAAAGTAGTTAAAAGGAGCGTTGCCAATGTTTGACAAAAAACAATTACAGGATATTTTAGATGTGGCTCTATCTAAAGGAGGAGACTTTGCTGATATTTTCATAGAAGAAAAAACAATTAATTCAATTTCTAACGAGGCAAAAAAAATAGAAAGGATTATTTCAGGTATAGATGTGGGAGCTGGGATCAGGGTAATATCTGGTGAGAACACCTCTTATGCCTATACTAACGAGCTTTCTATGGCTAGCTTGAAGAAACTAGCTGAGACTGTAGCCCAAGCTGCCCAGGGACCAAAAAGCCTAACTATCGACTTAACTAAGCTTGAGCCTAAATTAAGCTTTTCAGTTGAAGAGATGCCAAACACAATAGATATTGATAAAAAAGTGGACCTGGTAGAACGGGCATCTAAAACTGCTTGGAAAATAGACTCTAGAATTAAACAGGTTTCTGTAGGCTATGGTGATGTGATACAAAAGGTAACAATAGCCAACAGTAAAGGGGATTATGCTCAGGACACCCGCATTAGGACCAGGTTCGTGGTCAATGGAGTAGCTGAAAAGGATGGGATCATTCAGACCGGCTATGATGCTGTGGGAGGTTTTAGTGGTTTTGAATTCTATAGACATCATAGTCCCGAAGAGGTAGCAACGGCAGCTATAAATCGAGCTTTAATTATGATCGAAGCAGTTCCTGCTCCTACTGGTAAAATGCCTGTAGTAATGGCTGGCGAAGCAGGAGGCACCATGGTTCACGAAGCCTGTGGTCATGGACTAGAGGCAGATCTTGTTCAAAAGGGCCTATCGGTTTACGCTAACAAGATAGGGCAAAAGGTGGCATCATCTTTAGTTACTGTTGTAGACGATGGGACTATTCCTGGCAAATACGGCTCCTATGTATTTGATGATGAAGCGGTGGCCAGTAGTAAAAACATACTCATAGAAAATGGTATTTTGAAGGGATATATTTACGATCGGTTAACAGCTGGGAAAGAAAATAGAGAGCCTACAGGTAACGGTCGTCGTGAGTCATATCAGCATAAACCTATTCCAAGAATGACAAACACCTATATAGCCCCTGGAAACACCAATCCCGAGGATATTGTGGGTCAGACAAAAAAAGGTTTGTTGGTCAAAAAAATGGGTGGTGGCCAAGTAAATACAGCTAATGGTGATTTTGTATTTGATGTGGCAGAAGGTTACCTGATTGAAAACGGGAAAATCACCAAGGCTGTAAGGGGTGCTACTTTGACTGGAAATGGACCTCAATCTCTGCAGGATGTGGATTTGGTAGGAACAGATTTTGGCTACGCTATAGGAACTTGTGGTAAGGATGGACAGGGAGCACCTGTGGCAGATGCCCAACCTACTATGCGTATTACCCAATTAGTAGTGGGGGGAACTGCCCATGATGAGGGTCCAAATCTATTTAGACGCTAATTACCTATATTTTTTGGCAGCAATTGCAGTTTTATAAACAATATGGAGGTGCCCTATGAGCGATAAATATCTGGATTTGGCGCAGCAACTGGTTGAGACTGCATTAAGATATGGAGCGGAAGAAGCTGAGACATATATAAATATGTCTCAGGAACTAGATATAGAGGTAAACAATCAGCAGGTTGAGACTATGAAAGTCTCTCAGGATAAAGGGATTGGTCTCAGAGTAATTAAAGAAGGCAGGCTGGGTTTTGTTTATTCCTCAGACTTTACACCTGAAAAAATTGAAAATATGGTAAAACAAGCTATTGCCAATGGAGAAAAGACAACCTCGGATAAGTACAATCGACTTCCTGTTAATATAGGCAAGCTAAAAGAACTAGAATTTAACAACCAGACACTGGAAAATGTATCAGTTGAAGATAAAATTCAGCTAGCTAAGAGAATAGAGCAGGCTGCAAAAGGCTATGACAAAAGGGTTAAGAACACTCGTACATCTAGCTATCAGGAGGCGAAATATACGGTGTGTTTAGCAAATTCCAATGGAATAGCTTCCACATATACTGGTTCCTATTTTGGTGGGTACTCTTATTTGGTGGCAGAACAGGATGGAGAAAGTCAGACCGGTTTCGGACTACAATATAGCCTGAATTATCATGAAATAGATCCGGAAAAGATTGGACAACAAGCCGCTAAGAAAGCAGTACAAATGCTAGGTGCTATTACTATCAATACCCAAAAGGCTAATATCATTTTGGATCCCTATATTGCCACCAATTTTCTTGGTCTAATTGGTCCCGCCTTAACAGGTGAAGCGGTACTTAAAGGCAAATCTTTATTTGCCAATAAAAAAGGACAAAAGGTTGCAGCAGATGAAGTTTGTATAATAGATGATGGATGTAAAATCGGGGGTATAATGTCGGCGCCCTTTGATGGAGAAGGAGTACCAACTAGTAAAACTACATTAATTCAGGATGGAGTTTTAAAAGGATTTTTGCACAACACTTATACGGCAGCCAATATGGGAGAGCAATCTACAGGAAATGCAGTGCGAAATAGCTTTAAATCAACACCAGAGGTTGGTACCACCAACTTTTATATAAATTCAGGAAAGACATCGAGAGAAAAGCTTATTGGTGAGATAAATAAGGGCTTTTACATAACTGAGGTAATGGGAATGCATACGGCTAATCCCATATCCGGTGATTTTTCTTTAGGTGCTGCAGGAATTTGGATAGAAAATGGAGAATTTACCAAACCTGTTAGAGGCGTAGCTATTGCTGGAAATATATTAGAGCTATTGCAGGCGGTCGAAGTGGTAGGAGATGATCTAACCTTTTTTGTAGGCAAAGGCTCTCCCACTTTACGTATTGGAGAAATGGTTATCAGTGGTTAACGGGAAATAAGGGGGGAGGAAATTGACAAGTAATGTATATGTAATTCACGGACCAAACTTAAATATGCTAGGAGTAAGAGAACCAGCTTTTTATGGCAAATTGACATTGACAGAGATTAATCAAAAGCTACTGGCTAAGGCAGAGGAAAATATGATTAATCTAAGCATATTTCAAACTAATCATGAGGGACAGATAATAGACTTAATTCATCAGGCCCTTGAAAAAAAAATAGATTATATTATTATTAATGCTGGGGCATATACCCATTATAGCTATGCAATTCGTGATGCTATAAAGGCGGTAGCTATTCCTACTATTGAAATCCACCTATCTAATGTGCATAATAGGGAAGAATTTCGGCACACATCGGTAATTGCACCGGTTTGCATAGGGCAAATTACAGGCTTTGGCCATTTTAGCTATTTTTTAGCCTTAGATATGGTAGTATATAGAGAGAAGGATGGAAATGGACAACATAAATAAATTAGCTAAGCTCAGAAAAAAAATGAAGGAAAATAATATTGATGGATTGATAGTGGCGAAAAAGGAAAATCGTCGATATCTAAGTGGCTTTACTGGTACAGCTGGAGCACTGCTAATCACTGACCAGGATAACCTTTTAATAACAGATTTTCGATATGTTAATCAGGCTGGCCAACAGTCACCTGATTTTTCATTAGTGACAATAAGTAAAAACCTAACCCAAACTCTAGTAGAACAAATTGAAACGCTTAGTTTGAATAATATAGGGTATGAAGAGGATTTTTGGACTTGCTCTGATTATCAAGCCTTAACTGAAAAGCTAAATGAAAAGCTTGCAAGCAACAACAAGATTGAGCTTGTATCAGCGTCTCAGTTGATTAAGGATTTGCGTATTATTAAAGATGAGCATGAATTGGCTCTTATTCAAAAAGCTGTTACCTTGACAGATCAAGCTTTTGCTCATATTCTAAAGATGGTCAAGCCTGGAATTAGTGAGTTGGAAGTAGCAATAGAGCTGGAATTCTATATGAGGCGCCTAGGAGCATCAGGACCATCCTTTGACTATATAGTTGCCTCTGGGAAAAGAGGCTCGCTGCCCCATGGGGTCGCTACTGAGAAAAGAATTGAGCCAGGAGAACTAGTAACTATTGACTTTGGGTGTGTTTATCAAGGATATTACTCAGACATGACTAGAAACTTTATCTTTGGTCAGCCTGACAAAAAGCAGTCTGAAATATATCAGCTGGTATTAACTGCACAAGAAACTGCATTACAAAAACTACAAGTAGGTATGAGCTGTCAAGAAGTAGACAGTCTGGCGAGAGATGTAATTAATAAGGCTAACTACGGGCAGTACTTTGGACATGGCTTAGGACATGGAGTTGGCTTAAACATTCATGAAGCTCCTACTCTTAGTCCAATAGGTACAGGAGCTCTGGAGGAAGGTATGATAATAACAATAGAGCCTGGCATATACATTGCTGACTGGGGTGGGGTCCGAATAGAAGACATGGTTTTAGTTAAGCAAGATTCATCGACTATTTTGACAAAAACTTCAAAGCAATTATACATACTATAATAATTTTTAAATTATCAAGAATTAAATAACTTATTTTTTTGAGGAGGAATTAGTGTGATTTCCGTAAATGATTTGAGGACAGGTTTAACTATTGAGGTGGATGGTGAAGTATTAGCAGTAGTCGAGTTTCAACATGTTAAGCCTGGTAAAGGAGCAGCCTTTGTTCGCACCAAGCTAAAAAACGCAAAAACTGGAGCAGTTACTGAGAGAACCTTTAGAGCTGGTGAAAAAGTAGCTAAGGCCCATATAGATCGCAGAGAGATGCAGTACCTGTACAACGATGGAGAAGGTTACATAGTAATGGACAATGAAAACTTTGAACAGATGTCCTTAACTGAGGATCAGCTGGGTAACGGCAAGAAATACTTGAAAGAAAATATGAATGTTTCGGTAATGCTGTACCAAGGAACAGTTATGGGAGTAGAGGTACCAAACTTTGTAGAGCTGGCAGTAACTGAAACTGAGCCTGGCATTAAAGGAGATACGGCTTCGGGGGGATCCAAGCCGGCAACCCTAGAGACAGGAGCAGTTGTGCAGGTTCCATTTTTTATCAATGTAGGGGATGTTTTGCGGATTGATACAAGAACAGGACAATATATGGAACGAGCATAATAAAAAATAGAGCAGGGGTAGTACCCTTGTTCTTTTTTTGAAAAATTTTTCTTTATTAACAGGATTATTATACAAGCCCATAGAATATGTTACTGACCTATAAGATTAGAACAGTAACAAGCATAATATACATAATATATCATGGGAGAGTGGGTTATGGATCATGTAATCAAACTAGTAACTGTTGGAAGTAACGAAATAGTAGCAAATGAGCTTTTAACAGCTGTGAAAGAAATATTCTCTGAAGGCTTAGAAAGTAAAGCTATGCCTATTGGCAATGTTAAAGATCATAATATTGCTGATTTATTTGTGTGTCTTCCTACCAGGGTAGAGGAAGCTGCTCAAAAGGTTCCTAGATCTAAAATAGTAAGCTTAGAGCTGGTACCAAATGCAAAGTTTTATGTAGATGTTGCCAAAATTCCTGCCAATGAAAAGGTATTAATTTTTAATAATAACTCAGCTCAAGGGAAAAAAATTATTGAATATTGTGAGATGAATGGCATCGACCATTTGAACTTCTCAGTGTTAGCTTTTAATGAAGTTTCTGAAAAAGAGCTGGAGCAGGAACTTAAAAACGCCACCTATATTGCTGGTGCAGATACTATGGTAGCCCACAACGGAGTATTATTTCAGAAATACAGAAACTATGTTAACAAGGATGCAACAATAATTCCAGCGAAGAGAATTGCCACTTGTCAGTCCACACAAAATATTATGAAAAGTATTTACCATGTTAACTATCAATATCTATCAAAAGAAATTGCGGACATATCTATTAACTTAAATAATCAGCTAGAGGAAAGTGTAGCTATTACCGAAGAGATGACTGCTTCCATAGAAACTACAGCAAGTACAGTAACAGATGTCAGTGCTAAAATGAACAAAGAGGCTGCTAAGGTAAATGAAGTAGTTAACATTTCTAATACATTGTTTGATGCCACAAAAAACATAGGCTTAGTTGTGGATACGATAAAAAAAATATCAGATCAAACAAATCTATTAGCATTAAATGCAGCTATTGAAGCTGCTAGAGCTGGTGATCAGGGCAGGGGTTTTGGGGTAGTGGCCCAGGAGGTTCGCAAGCTGGCTGTGGAGAGTCATTCTTCAGTGGGCAAGATCAAAGACCTACTTGATAACATTCAAGATATTGTTGCCAATATTGTTCCTTCCTTGAAAGAGCTTTCTGACGAAATTATGGTTAATAAAGAGAGCATCCAACAAATATCTGCTGCATCTAACGAAGAGAAAATAGCTATGAATGAGATTGCTACTTCATTAACAAATATCAACAATATCAGCAATAATTTAGTAGAATCATTAAATAGCATCATTCAAAAATAATAAAAATAATAATTAAAGTGCATAATATAGTTGTGGTAATAACAAAAAGGAGGTTATGCACTTGCAGCATATGAGAAAAAAAATTGCTTACATTAGAGGATTAGCAGAAGGAATGGACTTAAGGCATTCCAAGGAAGGTAGAATACTTACAAATATAATTCAAGTTTTAGAAGATATGGCTGAGAGTATGGAAGTGCTAGAAGAAAGACAAGACGAATTAGAAACCTATATGGAGACAATAGACGAGGATTTACACGATTTAGAAGAGGATGTCTACGAGGATATTGAATTTGCTGACGAAGATAATGAAGATTATATTGAGGCTACCTGTCCCGATTGTGGTGATGTGGTTTTCTTTGAATCTGATATTGTAGACGATGAGGATTTAATTGAAGTAACCTGTCCTAACTGTGATGAAGTTGTCTTCATGAATGATGGAACTTATGAACTAGAAGATGATGGTTACCATGATTGCCACCATCAACAACATCAGTACTGTCGAGATAATCACCGACATTCCAACCGAACAGAAGATATTTAATAAAATACTATAAAAACATTACCGAGCTCCCCTATGGGGGGCTTTTTTTTATTGTTTTTTTGCATATTATCCCTTGTCCGTTAATACCTATAGTAGAAAGGGAGGGACAAAGATGGCAACCGTTAAGTTCTCAAGCAATAAACTATATATAAACCGAGCTCCTAGTAACAATAATAGCAACTGGCTTAAGCGGGTATCAGAAGAAGTATTTGCCATGATGCCAGCAAATATCAGAAGGCTTCTAAGTTTATTCTCTGAGGAACAGCTATATAAAATAGAAGAGATAAGAATGCGTAAAGGGCGTAATATCAGTTTTAAGCTGGCTGACAGAGATGTGACAATTACGGAGCAGGGTGAGATTACCAAAGATTTAAAGGTTGGTTATGTTGTTCAAGAGATAGATATGATAAACACTCTTCAGCATTTTAGCGATAGCTCAGTTTATGCATTAGAAGAAGAATTTCGCCGTGGCTTTATTACCATAAGGGGTGGTCACCGAGTAGGTATTATAGGCAAAGCAGTTTTAGTAAATGGACAAGTAAAAACACAAAAAGATTTTTCAAGTTTAAATATTCGATTAGCTAGAGAAGTAAAGGGGGTAGCTGAGCAAATATTGCCCAGTCTTATCGATAAACGGGATGGAACAATCCATCATGTAATTATTATATCGCCTCCAGGATGCGGTAAGACCACCTTGCTTAGAGATTTAATTAGGGTAGTAAGTGATGGTTGTATTAAAAACAATTTGCAAGGAGTAGACGTGGGTTTAGTAGATGAACGATCGGAAATAGCCTCCTGTTATAAAGGTGCTCCGCAAAATAATGTGGGTAACCGCACCGACGTTTTGGATGGCTGTCCTAAGTCCCAAGGAATGATTATCCTACTTCGCTCCATGAATCCAAAGATAATAGCTACTGATGAGATTGGGGGCGAGCAAGACGTTTTAGCGTTACAGGAGATCCTAAACTGTGGAGTAAAGATAGCTACAACAGTACATGGCTATCAATTGAGCGATTTAATAAACAAACCTCTATATCAGGTATTGGAGCGAAATAGAGCTAAGGTTAGATATGTGCTATTAAGCAAGCGCTTAGGTCCTGGAACAGTAGAAGGGGTATATGATTCTATCAATGGTGATAATCTCTTAAAAAAGGAAACAGGACATCTAGGGGGTGCTATTTGCTATGATTAAAGTCATTAGTGCAATTTTTATTATAAGCATCTGTGGAGTGGTGGGCCTACTAGTTGCCAGTAACTTTAAAGCTCGACCTTGGCAATTGCGCCAGCTGCAGAGCGGACTGCAAATGCTGGAAACAGAGATAGCCTATACTGCTACTCCTTTGCCCGAGGCATTATCAAAGGTAAGCCAGCAGCTAGATAATCCTGTTGATATGCTTTTTAGTGAATCTGCCAAAGCCTTGACAAAAAATAAAGACTATAGTGTATTTGATGCCTGGTTAAAAGGGATTAACAAGCTATCTGAGGCCAGTGCCCTGATAGATAAAGATATAGCAATTCTAAAATCTCTTGGACACAATTTGGGATCCTCCGAGCGCGAGGAGCAGCTAAAGCATTTACAGATGGTTAAAACTCAGCTACATAGACACGAGATAATAGCAGAAGAAGAAAAGTTGAAAGGGGAGAGACTTTGGAGATATTGTGGTTTTTTAACTGGAATTATCATCGTAATACTTATTCTATAGCATTGTAAAAAGGAGGCAAGGGCTTTTGAATATTGATCTTATTTTCAAAATAGCAGGTGTGGGTATTTTAACAGGAGTACTGCACACAGTTTTAAAAGGTGCAGGCAAAGAGGATCAAGGACAATTGGTTACATTGGCTGGAGTATCTATTGTATTATTCTGGGTCATACAAGTAATAGGAGAATTGTTTGATAAAGTCAGAGCCGTATTTCAACTGTATTAGGGAGAGCTGGTACTATGGAGATATTTCAGATTGTAGGCTTTGCTATTGTGGCTACGGTGTTGGCAATAGTTATTAAGAAACAAAAGCCAGAAATAGCAATACAGCTAAGCTTGGTAACAGGAGTAATCATTTTTATACTACTGTTAGACAAAATAAGGGTTGTACTATATGTACTGGAAGAACTGGCTAACCAAGCCAACGTAAATGTATTCTATATGACAACCCTGCTGAAGATAATTGGCGTAGCCTATATAGCAGAGTTTGGAGCTCAAGTTTGTAGAGATGCTGGAGAGTCAGCTATCGCTTCTAAAGTAGAATTTGCTGCAAAAATTTTAATTATGGTTTTAGCTATACCGATTATTATTGCCATAATGGACTCAGTGATGAGACTAATCCCTTAAGGTGGTCAAAATATGATTAAGAAAAAAACTAAACTCATATTTGTTGTAGCCCTTTTGCTGCTATCGATATCGGGACTAGCTTGGGCAGACAATACGTTTAATCAAGATGAGCTGTTGGAGGAACAGATTAATCAATTAAATTTAGATGAATTAAATCAGTTTATCCGGGAGCTAGACGATGAGATTTCCAAGTATATTCCCCAGCTGTCACTACGAAATATTGTAGATGACATGAGAAATGGCGAATTAGATTTAAATGTCTCTACAATTTTATCAGGAATATTTAAGATGCTTTTTCAAGAGGTAATTGCCAATGGAGCACTAATGGCCAAGCTAGTTATTTTGACAGTTATATGTGCTATTCTCCATACCCTTTTAACAGCCTTTGATCAGGGATCAACTGCCAAGCTAGCTTATGCTCTAGCTTACTTAGTTTTAGTTATTTTAGCCATTGGCTCCTTTACGATAGCTATGGATGTAGGACGTACAGCTATTGAGAGAATGGTTCAATTTATGCAAATATTGCTACCTATTTTGTTAACCCTGCTTACTGCAATGGGTGGTATTGCTACAGCAGCACTACTCCATCCAGTATTGATCTTATCTTTGAGCTTGCTTGGGACTGTAATTACTACTGTTGTATTACCACTGATATATCTGTCTGCTGTGCTAGGAATAGTAAACCAGATATCTAGCAGAATACAGGTTGGAAGGCTAATAAGTCTTTTTAAACAAGTCAGCATGGGAATAATGGGTATATGTATAACAGTCTTTGTAGGAGTTATTTCTATTCAAGGAGTAGCTGGCGCCATTGCAGATGGAGTTACTATCCGAACAGCTAAATATATGTCAGGGGCTTTTATTCCTATAGTGGGAAAAATGCTATCCGATGTTTTAGAAGCGGTGATAGGTACTTCAATTCTCTTAAAAAATGCTGTAGGAATCATAGGCGTGTTAATTATTTTAAGTTTAACTGTCATTCCCTCTATAAAGATAATTGCTATTGCTCTAATTTACAGACTAGCTGCTGCCATAATTCAACCTATTGATGACTCGGGAGTAGGAGAATGTCTAAATTCCTTATCAGGTAGTCTTATTATGACCTTTGCTGCTGTTTCGGCTGTTGGAGTGATGTTTTTTATGGCAGTAACCATTATAGTCAGTGCCGGTAATCTAACGGTTATGTTGAGGTAGGTGATACAGATGGAAATAATAAAAAATGTTGTAAGAGAAATCGCTATTATCGTCCTATTGGCTACCTTTCTAGAAATGCTCTTACCTAAAAGCAATATGAAACGCTTTGTACAAGTAATATTGGGCCTTTTTATCCTAATATCTATCCTAACCCCCATAGCAAATCTATTTACTAGCGATGACTTTGCATTTCACTTTGAGGCATGGCAGTATCAGCCAGCAGCCAGCAACCATCAGCTTGAAGAAATTTTAGCCCAAGGGCAAAGATTGTATGAAAAGGCTGAAGAGGCATCATTAAGGGAGTATGAAAGAAAGCTGGAAAATCAAATTAAAGCGCTAATAGTTATGATTCCGGAGGTAAATCACGCCCATGTTTCGGTGAAAGTAGGTGCTGATTTGCGAGGTAACTATGGTCAAATTGAAAAGGTCATAATTAGAATATACGATGATCCAGAGACCCAGGCAG
>CAYVRD010000052.1:0-1913 GCA_964454195.1 uncultured Clostridia bacterium | reverse complement strand
GGTCAAATTGAAAAGGTCATAATTAGAATATACGATGATCCAGAGACCCAGGCAGAGCAAAGGAATCGAGAAATCCAACTGAAGGAAGTAGAAGACGTGATAATTGAAATATCCCAGGAAACTACAATAACACAACAAGAAATTGAAACACCACAAAAGAAAAGAGTATTAAAAAATACTCAAAAAGATGTAATCTTTTTAGTCAGCAATTTTTATGGATTACCTACTGAAAAAATTGAAGTACATTTTGAAAACTAGGATTGGGGGGAGTATGACAAATGTCAAAATTAAGTGACCAGTACAATGAACTAAAAGAGAAGACAAGTAAAGGAATTTTAAATTTAAATCAGAAGCAAACAAAAATGGTTACCTGGGGAGCTTACTTAGTTATAGGGCTAATATTATTGTCGATGCTCAGCAATAACTTATTTGGTGGAGGAAAGGATGTGATTCAACCTAATCCTATTGTAACTACTAAAGAGCCTCAGATTACCCAGAGAACTGAGACTGATATAAGCTTGGCTGAGCAAGAATTAGAAATGCGATTAGAGAAAATATTAAGCCAAATCCAAGGAGCGGGAAAGGTTAGCGTCAATGTATCTTTAGCTGCTAGCCCCTACTATCAGTATGCGGTAAACGTTATGGCTAATACCAGGCAAACCGATGAAGAGGCCAATAATGGCACCAGAAGAATAAGTGAAAATCAAGAAGAGGGTAAAATTGTCATAACTCGAGGTAGTAACAATCAAGAGATACCAGTAGTAGTAAGGAAAAGCAAACCAGATGTATTAGGCGTATTAGTTGTAGCAGATGGAGCTGCTGATGCAAAAGTACGATTAGAGCTAAGTAGAGCAGTAGAGACAGTTATGGGAATATCCAGCCACCAGGTTCACGTGGTGGCAAGAGAAAGGTAGGTGCTGATGTAAATGTTTGTTATACTAAAGAAAAAGAATATCCTATTAGGTTTAGTGGTGGTTTTGGCAGTGAGCTTCTTAACTATTAATTTCATGGGAAACAGAGATCAAGTGACATTAAATAGATATTTTGAGCAATTGGAGCACCAAAATAGAGAGCAATCTGAGGAAACCATACCAGTAAACTCTCCAATAGAACTTAGCAATGAAATAGAGGTGAATATCACTTCTAACTACTTTGTAGAGTACAAGCTAGAGCGGGACAGAATTCGCAGCAGACAAATAGAAATACTTAGAGAAATAGTCAACAACCCCAACTCGGTATCAGAGAACAGAATGGAAGCTCAACAAAGACTGTTCTTAGTTAGCGATAATATGGAAAAAGAGCTGGAGCTGGAAAACCTACTTACGGCAAAAGGATTCTCTCAGACAGCTGTATTAATTCAACCATCGGTTGTTACGATTGTTGTAGGTAAAACTAATCTTAATCATGAGGAAATCGCACGTATTGCCGACGTGGCTGTAAAAACCACAAACTTCGATCTAGAAAACATAGTAATAGTTCCTCTGCAGGAAGGCCATCCAGAACAAGTTAATTAAATCATTGTTTTTTAATAAATATATTGTATACTTTTTTAGATTTTATTGAATCTAGTAACTGTAAACCATATAATATAATATGTCATCAACAAATAGCTAAGTTGTTATTATGTTGGTAAATAACGCTCAGGTTAATATAGTTATAGGCCTGAGCTTTTACATTTAATGATTATTTTTAGCATTTTTGGAAATTAGTATATATGGGGAGGTTACTAAGTATGAAAAAGAAAAAACTAAAAATTACTGATACTACCTTAAGAGATGGTCATCAAAGCCTTTGGGCAACAAGAATGAGAACTAATGACATGGTTCCAATTTTGGAGCAGTTAGATGAGGTCGGATATCACTCCTTAGAAGTTTGGGGAGGAGCTACTTTTGATGTTTGTATGAGATACTTAG
>CAYVRD010000051.1:0-15565 GCA_964454195.1 uncultured Clostridia bacterium | reverse complement strand
AAGCCCCCCACCTCAGGACTTGGCAACAGTTATGCAAAATATGGGAAATTTTAAAGGCTCCTTCAATCTAGACAAAACTGGTTTCGACCCTAACATGCCTGGCCACACTACTGATCACCAGATGATTACTCGCCAGCAGCCTAGAACAGTCAAGCAAGTAGGCTCTGGAATTAGCTTACCTGTAGCAAAGCGTCAAGAAATGGCTTTGATGCTAGATGATCACCAATGCGCTTTAACCATTATGCTCCATCAGTACAATAAGCACCACTGGCTAACCGAGGGTGCAGAATCCTTTTTAAGCTTGCACCACTTACTAGATGAGCATATAGATATGACTCAGAAGCATATTGATCGCATCGGCGAGAGGGTAGCCCGTTTAGGTGGAGTTCCAACTGCCCATCCAGTAGCTCAGCACCAGCTATCTTATCTAAAGCATGAACCGGAAGGTCGCTATACAATGCGGGATTACCTGCGTAACGACCTAGAGCATGAGCTAAAAATTCAGCAGATGCTGCGGGAAACCATCAACAGAGCGCATCAGCTAGAGGACTATGGTACTGTTCAGGTATTAGAGGATATTTTAGTTGACCGGGAAGACCTGGGCTATCATTTATACAGTGTCTTAGAAGACGATTCTCTGGTAAGGGGTATGACCCATATCCTAAGCAACAACGGAAACATGGCTGGCGATAGACCTATGAATCCAAATTCAAAACTACAGTAAATGATTCCTACAAAGCTTGCCCTATGTCTATCTAGGACAAGCTTTTTTCTCATGTAATTATATATACATATTCTTTAAGCTTCGGAGGAACAATGGACAAAAATTATTGCATCATAACTTTCGATGGCGGCGGAGTACGTGGAGCCCTCACTGTGAATTTGCTGAATCGCCTATGTGCCCGAGTGCCTAGCCTATTAAGACAGACAGACATGCTTGCTGGCACCTCTACAGGTGCCCTGATTGCCCTGTGTCTAGCCTATGGAGTCAGTCCTAAGGAATTGCTTAGTCTTTACTCTTCATATAACGCCCAGTACATTTTTGCTGAGCCAAATAGGGGTATTACCAAGCCAAAGTACAAAAATCACAACCTTAAGAGAGTAATTAGCTCTGTATTTCCTGCTTATCTTCGTTTAAAGGACTTGAAAAGCACAGTTGTAATACCAGCCTTTAAGCTGTGTCAGGGTTATCATGGCAAATGGCGCCCAGTTTTCTTTAGCAATTTTCCCCAGTCGGAAACTAGAAATGATTATGTAATTGATGTTGCTATGGCTAGCACTGCTGCACCGGTATACTTTCCATCATACAATAACTATATCGATGGTGGAGTAATCGCCAACAACCCATCTCTAGCTGCCCTTGCTTCGGCAGTAGATCAAAGGATGGGTGGCCAACAGCTTCAGGCTATTCGTCTATTATCTATTGGAACTGGCGAAACCACTCGCCGTATTGGCGCCAATACAGATCATTGGGGGGCTTTGCAGTGGGCTCTTTATGGCCAGGCTCCCTTCCCTTTATTGAGAATTCTTTTAAGCGGTGTTGAGGAAACTGATACTCACCTTAGCAGTCAGCTTCTGGGCAGTTTCTATTATCGACTAAATCCCCACTTGCCTAATAGTTTTGCTTTAGATAAGTATCAAGCTGTGCCCCTCTTGACTAAGCTTGCAAAAAGATATAGCCTGACCCCCACTACCCAGTGGCTAAAAAGCCATTGGATATAACATGATAAGTATTCGCAGACTATAAGCTCATATAGACAGAACAGAGTTTAATAATATATAATTAATTTAGAGGTATCGCTAAACTGTCCATTTCTTAGACTAGGCGAACCTCTTTTCCTTTGATTTATTGAAAATATTTACATTGATTTTCTTAAGGTTATAATGTATAGTTTATTTGTTTGTGCCTTTTTTAAATGATGGGAGGTTGGAGGAAGATGAGAAGTTATGATGTTGTTGTTGTGGGTGCTGGTCCTGCAGGAATATTTGCCTGCTACGAGCTTATAAGCAAAAATCCAGATTTAAATGTTCTTTTAATCGAAAAGGGACGAGATATATATAAGCGTAGCTGTCCTATTCTTCAAAAGAAAATTGCCAAATGCCCACCTTCCAAATCGAAGGATGTTGCAAGCTGTTACCCCGCTTGCTCTATTACCAACGGATTCGGTGGTGCTGGAGCCTACTCAGATGGAAAATTTAATATTACCACAGAGTTTGGGGGATGGATGACTGAATATATGTCTCCCTCCGAGGTTTTGGACCTAATAAAATACGTAGACCATATCAACATTAAGCACGGCGCCACTTCGGTTGCCTCAGACCCTACAACTCCTGCAGTTAAGGCTATTGAGAAACGGGGGCTAGCCGCAGGCTTAAAGCTTTTGAGAGCTGAGGTTAGACATTTAGGAACTGAACAGAATCTGCAAATCTTAAAAAGTATTTATGAGCATCTGAAATCAAAGGTAGATATGGTTTACGAGAAAGAGGTTATCGACCTGATTGTGATAGAAGAAGCTAGCTCTTATAAAATTGCAGGTATTGTGACCGAAGACAAGGAGGAAATTTGGGCTAAAAAGGTGGTAGCAGTACCTGGTAGAGATGGCTCCCAATGGTTAACTCAGGTTCTACAAAAGTATAACCTGGAGGTAAGTAGTAATCAAGTTGATGTGGGGGTTCGGGTAGAGACCCTAGACACAATTATGGAAGAAATAAATGAAAATTTATATGAAGGTAAATTTATCTTCCGAACCTCTGTTGGCACTACAGTGAGAAGCTTTTGTAGCAATCCTTCTGGACACGTGGTTATTGAAAACCACAGCGGAGTGATGCTGGCCAACGGCCATGCCTATAAAGATAAAAACTTGGGTAGTGACAATACCAACTTTGCTCTGCTAGTATCCCATAAGTTCTCGTACCCATTTAACAAGCCAACCGAGTACGCTAAGTCAATTTCTAAGCTAGCTAATGATCTCTCTGATGGCAGTGTTATGATTCAGACCTTTGGAGATATCTTAAAAGGTAGGCGCTCCACTGATAAAAGGATTCATGAAGGGTTTATTGAGCCTACTCTTAAAGAAGCGGTACCTGGAAACTTAAGCTTAGTCTTGCCTTACACTACTATGAAGAGCATAATTGAAATGATTGAAGCATTAGATAAGGTGACCCCTGGCCTAGCATCTGAGCACACTCTCCTCTACGGTGTTGAAGCTAAGTTCTATTCATCTCGTCCTAATCTCTCTAGTAGCTTTGAAACTGAAATAGCCGGACTCTATGCTGGAGGCGATGGTGCCGGATTAACTAGAGGCCTAGCTCAAGCTGGTGCCTGTGGGGTAGCTATTGCTAGAGATATTGTCAGTAAAATCAACTAACACTAATCCCCCAGGCTTATGGACTGGGGGATTTCTATTTCTTATTATGCTTTTACTTCTGTTGTCCAGTGGAAAATATCTTCAACTTTTCCTGTTTGAATTCCCGTTAAAGTATCATATACTTTTCTAGAAATTTCTCCAACCTTTTGGTTATTGATAATTATCTTTCTACCATCCCAGTTAAGCTCTCCGATAGGAGAAATAACTGCCGCTGTTCCTGTGCCAAAGGCTTCCTGGAGAGCTCCTGACTGATAAGCATCATAGAGCTCTTGAATAGAAATTTTTCTCTCTGTAACTTGAATGCCCCAGTGTCTTAAAAGCTGAATTGTGGAGTCTCTAGTAATCCCAGGAAGTATGCTTCCCTGAAGAGCAGGAGTAATTACTTCGTCTCCAATTTTAAAAAACACATTCATGGAGCCTACTTCTTCTACATAGCTCTTTTCAATACCATCTAACCACAACACTTGTACATAGCCCTTTTCTGAAGCTTCTGCCTGTGCCTTCAAGCTGGCTGCATAGTTACCACAGGTTTTAGCATCTCCTGTACCTCCTTTTACAGCCCGCACGTATTTTGGCTCCACGTAAATGTTAACAGGGTTGATACCTTGTGGATAATAAGCGCCAACGGGAGACAAAATCGTGATAAATTTATAGGCAATTGATGGCCTGACCCCTAAGTAGGGATCAGTGGCAATGATAAAGGGTCTGATATAGAGGGAGGTGTCTGGGGCTTTTGGTATCCAATCCCTGTCAAGCCATACTAGCTTTTTAATAGCTTCTACACAAAAGTCACCATCTATTTCCGGGATACACATGCGAATATTAGTGTCGTTCATTCTCTCCATATTTTTATGGGGTCTAAACATAAGGATTCTGTCGTCTTCGGTAGAATAAGCTTTTAACCCCTCAAAAATTGCCTGTCCGTAATGAAAAACAGCTGTAGCAGGGTCTAGCTCTAATGGTCCATAGGGTACTATCCTAGGACTATGCCAGCCTTGTTCCACATGGTAGTCCATAATAAACATATGGTCAGTAAACAGTTTGCCAAATCCAAGGCTATCTTCCTTTGGTTTTTCTTTCGGTTTTGTCGTTAAATCTACACTTAAATCTTTGTTCATGAAGGCTTCCCCTTTCTAGACCTATTAAATAATTTAAAAACATACTTAGAGGCATTATACCAGTATATACACCTAAATTACCAGATGTTTTTTAGTTTCTAGGCATATTTATTTGACAAGACTGAAAAAAAGTGGTAAAGTAAAATGAAACGTATAGATGGAGTCAATAATTCACATATTATAAAGAGTTATCACTTCATGTTGATACTTCTTTATAATATGTGGATTTTTTTCACCAATCTGTATGAATTAATTAAATTTTTGGAGGTTTTTAAACAATGCAAAAAGGTAAAGTAAAATGGTTTAATTCAGAAAAAGGATTTGGTTTTATTGAAGTAGATGGTGGCGACGACGTATTCGTACACTTCTCTGCAATCACAGGCGAAGGATTCAAAAGCTTAGAAGAAGGACAACAAGTTGAATTCAACGTTGTTCAAGGCAACCGTGGTCCACAAGCTGAAAACGTTGTTAAACTATAATGTTTAAAAGAAAACTGCCTCTGGCAGTTTTCTTTTTTTATCCACATTTGTTATTTAATTAATTATTTTTAGTCTCTGTTATTAACTGTGAAAAATTGCTATAATTAAACTATATTATACTGACTAGTTGAATGATAATTAAATCTTGAAGGGTGGTCATAGATATGCACAGCAAGTCTAGTGAGGTTTTTACCAGCCATTCCCCTCTCTTCTTAAGTTCAGTGGATGTATTTGAAATACTGGCTAGGGCCAATGTGCCTGAACACTCAGTGCCATTTATGCAAGCCATGTCAAAGGGAGAGCCCTTTTTAATTGGTCCTTATCTATTTATCTCTGCAGATAAGCTACTGCTAGCCATAGGCTATCCCCTTGAAGGCATCTATGACGCTAATCACTTCCAGCAGTCCCTTGATCAAGCAATCACCTTTACAAAAGCTAAAGAATGTATGGCTATCTGTCCTACTCTTCCAGAAAATCTTGCTCCCCATTTAAAGGAAAATGACTACTATTACATCTTAGAAACTAATGCCTCTATTTCAGAACGTCTAATGTCTATAGCTCAGAAAGCCGCGCCAAGACTACGTCTGGAGGTTGGTAGAGAGTTTACTCTGGCTCACAAACGTCTCTGGGCTGAATTTGTGGCACGGATTCCCTTCACTCCAACAGTACGGAATCTTTATGAGAAAACCGAATCGACCATTTCTCAAAATCCTAGTATTCTTTTATTAAATGCCTGGGACCACCAGAATAATCTGGCTGCCTGTCTATTATTAGATTTAGCTCCTAATAAATTTTTGACCTATATTCTGGGAGCCCATTCTAAAATTCATAACGTTCCCTACGCCTCAGACTTTCTCTTTTTAGAGATGATACATATTGCTCGCCGGGAATCCAAGGAGTATATTCATTTAGGTCTTGGAGTCAACCCAGGCATTCGGCGCTTTAAGGAAAAGTGGGGCGGCACTCCAAGGATACCTTATCAGCTAGCATCTTGGCAAATAAAGCAGCCTCTTAGTGCCGAAGAGCTGTTACAGCTTTTAGCTCCACCTCCAGATAAGGTCATGTCTAAGCAGCAATACCTTCAGTCAATCTATAAAGAAAGACCCTATAAGATGCTTTGGAAATTAGAAAAAAATGGTCGAAGGTCATGGATCGGGGGTACTGCCCACTTCTTTAACCACAGTTTCGACGCTTCCTTTAGAAAGCTGTTTGACCAGTTAGAAACTGTTATCTTTGAAGGCCCTTTAGATTCAGTCAGCTTTGATATGGTAGCAGAAGTAGGAAAAAATCCAGAAAAGGATACTCCTCGGTTAATCAATTATATGACTGAAAAGGAAATTATCAATCTAGAAAGGGTAGTTTGTGGCCCTAAGGGACTGGGAGCACGCCTGTTAGGTATGGAGTACGAAGAATCCCCTGATGTAAAATATTACCTTAAGGAAACTCGTCCTTGGCTGGCCCTCTTCACCTTATGGAGCAGCTTTCTCAAGAGAAAGGGCTGGAACCAGTCGGTAGATTTAGATGCTTGGCACTTGGCTAGAGATATGGGGAAAAAAATTCTAGGCATGGAGCTAATCACTGAGCAGATTGAAACCCTAGAGAGCATTTCGGCGGAGAGAATCGTAGATTACTTTAGACTCTGCCACCAATGGGAGGGCTTAGCTAAGCGTCACCAAGATGCCTATTTAGCTGGTGATTTAGAGGCTATGATGGGCACTACTGCCGAATTCCCCTCCCGCACGAAAGTAGTTATCAATCGCCGGGATGAAATCTTTCTCCAGAGGATGCTACCCTACATTGAACAGGGTGACTGTGTAGTATTTGTGGGATCCTCCCATATGTACAATTTGCGAGGCATGCTTGCCGACGCTGGATTTGAGGTTCAGAAAACCTCTATTTAACAATTTAAGATGTCTCTAGTATATTGAACCCATTGTCGAGCTGCAAAGGAGAGATATTTGTCTTTCTTCCAGATTGTAGATAGCTCTAAAAATATTTCTGGTTTGGCAAAGGGGATTGACTTTACCTTGGTGCTATCTAGCTCTCGACAAATTCTCTCTGGAAGCAAGGCTATTCCTAATCCATTAGCCACCATCTCAACCATAAAGTCTCTCTGGGAGCTTTCGCATATCACCTTGGGGTTAAACCCTTTTTCGTTGCATTTATCTACGATTCGATCATGTAATGAAAAATCTTCCCGATATAGAACAAATGTCTCTTCCTTCAAGTCCTTAAAAGCAACCTTTTCTTTCTTACACAGCTCATGCTTGCTGTTAACTACCAATAATAAAGGGTCCTTAAAAAATGAGTGAATCTCAAAAACATCCTTTTTTATTGGTAGGCTACATACTATGCCTATGTCTAGCGTTCCCTCTTCCACCGCCCATTCTATTTTTTTAGTGCCCACCTCTGTAAGCTGAATATCAATCATAGGGTATTGGGCTTTAAACTGACCAATTATTTTTGGAAAAAAGCTGGCGCCAATGATTGGAGGCAAGCCTATCTTTATAATGCCCTTTTTTAACTTTATCACATCAGACAGCTCGGAAGTTAGGTTGTTAAAGGCATAAAGGATATGTTGGGCTTGTCCCAATACTGCTCTTCCAGCATCAGTTAGCTGAATCTGCTTAGAGGAACGATAAAACAGGGGCACTCCCAATTCATCTTCTAGAGCTTTAACCATCTTACTGATAGATGGCTGACTAACATGCAAATTGCGTGAAGCCTTTGTGAAACTCAGGTGTCTAGCTACTTCTACAAAATATTCTAGGTGTCTGATGTCCATTTTCCCCTCTCCCCTTCCCATAGCCTAAAAGCATATTTATTATACTTTATATATATTTTTATTATAGATTAGCTGATGTTATGATTAATTACAAGAAGGATTTTTTTTAGAGAGGGGATAGAAAAATGAAAGCAAAGGTTTTTATTACCGGAAGGATACCCCAAGTAGCCTTTGATATTTTAAGTCAAAATTACGACGTAGTCATGCATCAGTTATTAACCCCCTTGTCAAAAGAAGCTATCATTAGTAAAGCTTCCACAGCAGATGCTCTGTTACCTATTTTGTCAGATACTATTGATTCTGAAGTAATTAACAGCTGCCCTAACCTAAAAATTATCGCTAATTATGGAGCTGGGTATAACAACATCGATGTAGCTACTGCATCTAATCGAAAAATCCCCGTCACCAACACTCCAGTAGTATCTACTAATGCTACTGCAGAACTGACAATGGGTCTTATTATTGCTATAGCTAGACGAATGGTTGAAGGAGATCAATTGACTAGAGCAGGAGGTTTTACCGGATGGGCTCCCCTCTTCCACTTAGGTGTGGAGCTAACGGGAAAGAAGCTAGGCATTATAGGCATGGGAAATATCGGCAGAGCGGTAGCAAAAAGAGCTCTTGCCTTTGATATGCAGGTTTTCTATTATAATCGCACTCCTCTTGACAAGGAAGTAGAAAAAGATTTGAATGTTCAATATTTGCCTTTTGATGAGCTTATCTCATCGGTTGATTTTCTCGCTCTCAATTGTAGCTATAACCCCTCCATGCGCCACATGATTGGCGCTAAGGAATTGGATAGGATGAATCCTACCTCTTACCTGATTAACGCAGCTAGAGGTCCACTGGTAGATGAATTAGCCTTATTAGCAGCTTTAGAGGATAATAAAATTGCTGGTGCAGCCTTAGATGTTTATGAGCACGAGCCAAAGGTCACTGAAGGGCTTAAAAAATTGAGTAACGTCATATTGACACCCCATATTGGCAACGCTACGGTAGAAGCTAGAAATGCCATGGCAAAAATAGCAGCAAATAATATCGTCGCTGTTTTAGAAGGCTATAGACCTAACACCTGTGTTAATCCTGAAATATACAGTTAAATCTAAAAAGGGACATCCTTTAGTATCAAGGAGGTCCCTTTATTAGATCTAATTAATTGGCAAGCAACTGGGGGAGAAATTGGGGTACCTGGCCTTTTTTGTAGCTCCCATAAAGATGGGTCCGTCCATCATCGACCAGCTTTATTTGCACAGCTACTACGCTATCATTTGTCCAGCCCAACTGATAGGTATCTAGTATCTGTTGTCTGACAGCAAGGTCCGTAACAAAATACTCCCGACCACTTTTATCGTCCACTATTTTTATTTCCGCTATGTCATCTGGAAAGACTTTTAACTGCTCTAGGGCAGGGTACTGACTAAATAGCTCTTCCCAGTGATCATCGCCTCTCAGTATTAATCCTGAGGCAATCCTATTTGAGTTAGCGTCGTAAAATACCACGTCTCCATGCTGGAAAAATTCTTGTGCTCCAAAATAATCGGTGCTTTCAAAGTGAATTATTGTGTTTTCATATGCACTGTCAATAATATCTCTTTGGCTAGTTTCAAAGGTGTATTTTTTGCCCCATGAGCTAAATTCTACTTTTGCTATGGATTCCTTCTCTACTTGAAAGATGGGGTTCATTTGTTTCTTTGCTTCCATGGAGTTGTACAGCCCTCCTAGAAATTCATCAATAGGTCTAATGCCCTTAAAGATTACCTCTTTTGTCTCTCCATTAATAAAGACATATTGAATCTTCAAATCTACCATCCAGGTTTTATAATCCTTACTCTTGTAGTTGAGTAGCTTTTTGTGCACATCAAGCACTTTCTCAATATTTTCGCTGTCCCTAATCATTAAGCTCAGGCTATCAGGGCCACCAATCACTTCAATATTGACCAGCTCAATCTGCCTTAAATCTGGTAGCTTCGTTGGACTACATCCTTGCAGAAAAAATACCATCAGGATAACTGTTATCCACCCTAGTAGCCAAGATTTTTGTCCCATTTTTAAATAGTCCTCATTTCTTTTTGAAAATTGCCTATTATGTTATTTCATAAACTAAAACCCTAGCTCTTCTCCAATTAGCCAGACTATTATCTGAGTTTCTCTAGGCTTTTTTTCTATTATCGTAGTAACGCTACACATTCTATCTGGGCTATCACAGTCGTTACACTTTTCAGTAATTGCACATGGAGTTTTCAAATTGAGCCTACGTGCATTTTTATAGGCGTTATCTTTGATTCTTCTCAAGGCTCCATGAAGGTCACTGGCCAACTTATTGATTCCACAGACAATTATCACTTTTTTTGGTCCATAAAACATGGCTGCCACTCGATTTCCCACTCCATCAATGTTTACGATTTGTCCCTTTTCCGTTAGCCCATTTGTGCTGGTCAAGTATACATCTGCTCCCATAGCGCCTCTTCTAGCCTCAGTCATCTTTTCTGGAGACTCTTGAACCCAGTGATAATATATTTTATTTCCCCTCTCCATTAGCTTTTCTGGAATTCCCAGATTTTTAATAGTTACTGATCCACCAATGCCTACAGATTCTTCTGCCTTTATTTCCTTTAGCAATGCAGCAACAGCCTCTGCTGAGCTAGCAAAATACTGGGCCTCAATATTGTTTTTCTTCAAAGCTTCTAATGCGTTTTTTACAGCAATATCCATATTTTTATTCCTCCCTCTATAATCTTTAATTTATTCTTGCCAGCCCTTGCACACATCCACCCATTTATTGCTACCGGCATACTCAGCCAGCTCAGCATAGGTAAGCTCTATAGCTGAATTACTGCTGCCACATGCGGGGAAAATCGTACTAAACCTCTTCATGGATATATCTAAAAAAATTGGCAGTTCACTTGTCAGACCGAAGGGACAAACCCCTCCTACAGCGTGACCAGTGTTTTCTAGTGTTTCCTCTGCCGGCAGTAGCTTAGCTTTGTAGCCAAAATTTGCTTTAAATTTACTGTTATCTATCTTGGCATCTCCTGCGGTAACTACTAAAATAGCACCGTCAGGAGACTTAAAAGCTAGGGTCTTGGCTATCCTGGCTGGCTCTACTCCCACTGCTTGAGCAGCCAGCTCCACCGTGGCACTAGATGCCTCAAACTCCTTGATGTCCTTATCTCTATTCCACCTACTAAGGTGCTCTCTTGCTCGTTCAATTCCCACAATATATCCTCGCCTTCTACCTTGAGCTGTTACAGCTATAATTTCATTTTCTCCCTATCCTTAAAAAATCCTTTTAAACATTTTCTGGATCTTTAATGAAAAATGTTTATAACCACTATAACCATAGAAGCAGACGAGTTCGAAGCCCTGCGCTAGTGTGATCACGACGGGAAAAATCAACTAGAAGCTGCAGAGGCAATGCAGAAAAAAAGCGCCAGCAATCTACCTTTAAAAGATTGTTTGGCGCTTATTTGTCACTGGACTTTTCCCCGTTGTACATCCTTTAAGATATAGCTGGATGCCGCTTCAATAGTTCTCTTAGCTTTCTGCACTATTGAATGGTCTACCATCTTGCCATCCACCTGGATGACCCCTATACCCCTCATGCTAGCTTCCTTGTAAGCGCTAACTACTCTTCTAGCAGCTTCAATTTCTTCTTCACCCGGGGAATAAATTTTGTTTACTATCTCAATCTGGTTTGGATGAATTACCATCTTCCCAGCCATCCCTAAATTTTTACCTCGCTGAGTATCATTGTATATCATATCTAAGTTTGTTATTTCAGTACACACACAGTCTACCGGTGGGCGCTTATTCTCCAGTCTACAGGCTAACACTAGCTGAGTTCGAGGAAATATCAACTCTTCCCCCGTGTTAGTGATACAAATACCCATATCTAGTGCATAGTTTATAGCTCCCAAGGCTAGGCGGGATACTCTTTTACAAGCGCCAGCAATTGCTTTAGCATTGTAAAGGCCCTCGGCACTTTCAATTTTAGGAATCAGATCCACCTCTCCCTTAGGGATTCGGCAGTCTACTTCCACATCGGTTATTAATCGATCAATCCATTGAATTTCCTCAGGATTTTCAGCCTTTGGCAGAAATATTCCTGATAAATTAGAATTGATTATTTTATGGATATCAGCAGCGCTCTCCGGGTTGTCAAGACGATTTATTTGCACATATATTTTTGGACCCTTTCCCTTAGCCTGGTTACTACTAGCAATTAGCTTGCTCACCTGGTCTCGCGCTTTCTCCTTTTCTCCTACCAGCACACTGTCCTCTAGGTCAAAGATGACGGCATCTGCCTCAGTCTTCAAGGCATTATGCATCATCTTTAAATTATTTCCTGGCACATATAGAAAGCTCCTAATGGGCATTGCTACCTTCTCCCCTTTTACTCAGCTCAGACCACAAAAAGTATAGAGCTTTTTGAGTAGTCCGATACTTGATTTCTTCTCTATTCCCTATAAGCAGTCGATGCCATACCTCTACTCTAGTATTATCTCTAAAGGCCAAGCTAAAGAAAACTGTTCCCACCGGCTTTTCCTCAGTGCCTCCACCAGGCCCTGCAATTCCGGTAATAGAGATGGCCACATCCGCTCCGGTAGCAGCAATCGCTCCCTTGGCCATCTGAATAGCAGTTTCTTTACTTACAGCTCCGTAATTCCGGAGAACCTTTTCTTCTACCTTTAATATTTTTTCTTTGAGACTGTTGTCATAGGCTACTATGCTTCCTAAGAAGTAGGCTGATGAACCAGGAGTATTAGTAATGCGACTTCCCAATAGACCCCCTGAACAAGATTCAGCGCAGGCTAAGGTCAGCCCCTGTTGTAGCAGAAGCTTGCCTACTGTTTCTTCCAAGCTCTCCTCGTCGTAGGCGTATATATAATCTCCTATTCGCTCCTGGAGCTGTTTTTCAGTAGGAGCAAAAATATCTGCAGCCTCTTCCTTGCTTTTGGCTTTAACAGCCAATCTCAAGTGTACCTCACCAAGCTTGGCGTAGAGTGCTAAAGTGAGGTTCGTTTGATTGTCGATAAGATCTCTAATTTTAGTTTCTAAATCTGCCTCTCCTATCCCTATCATTCTAAACAATCTGGAATAAAGCTGAGTCGAGGGCTGCTTTTCCTTTAATCTAGGTATGACTTCTTTCTGAAAGATATTTTTCATCTCTTGAGGCGGACCAGGCAGGGCGATTATAATTTTCCCCTGATGCTCCAAATAAACACCTGGGGCTGTACCTTTATCATTGGCTAGGGGGGTAGCTCCAGCAGGCAAATAGGCTTGTTTTTTGTTGTTTTCTGTAAGCTTTAAACCATATTTCCCTGTAATTCTTTCCAAGTAGGCTAGCCAATCCTCATTTAGCTCTAGGGGTAGGTTTAAGGCTTTAGCTATCCCTTCTACCGTTATGTCGTCGGTGGTTGGGCCTAAACCTCCTGTGGTAATTACCAGCTGGGCTCGTTGCAGGGCATTATGCAAGGCTCCTACAAGTCGCTGGTGATTATCCCCTACTGTTACTTGGTAATAAAGGTCAATCCCCAAGTACCTCAACTGTTCTGCTATGTACTGAAAGCTGGTGTTGGTTACCTCACCCATCAGTAACTCAGTGCCAACATTAACTATTTCCCCCCGCATAAAGCTCCTCCTTATTTCCTTTTGCTTATAATTTTATCATATGGGAGGAAAAAAATGCACAAGGCTTTTTTATAGTACACTCTTGGTGGTGAAATCAAGACACAGCAAGCAGTCTTCTCCTTGGTTATCTTTCAAGGTTTGGGAAATGGTGATACATAGATTTCCTGTTGCTAAGGAAATGTAGGGATCACTACTGAACCTGCTTTCCCCAGTGTTTCTAGGGTAATAAAAATATTTTTTTAAGGTGTGGTCCATACCTTTGCTAGCTGGCTGAAACATAATAGGGTTTCCTATGGAGGGATAATTGCAGATAGTATCAGTAATCTGCATCCCCCATTGGTTTAATACATAGACACATTCCACAAAAGGGTATCTCTTGATAATCTGCTGCAGCTTTTTTTCAAGCTGTTCCTGCCCCAGCAGATTTAGCTCCTTACTTATCTCATCCACTACGCTATTGCAGTTTCGATGCTGCATTGCTTCTCCCTTAATCTTTCTTCCCATATAGCCTTCATATTTTCTAGCCGCATCTCCAATATGCTGGTCCAGATACTTAAACATCTGTCTGTTGTAAGGCTGGGGCTTAGCAAAATAAAAGCCTTGTAGCATACTGGCTCCCAACTCTGTTGCCATTAACGCCTCTGCTTCTCGCTCAATTCCTTCGGCGATTACAAGGGCACCAATTTTTTGACTTAAATTCACTAATGATTTAAAAACCTCTTGCTTATAATACTGGGAATCTATATTTTGCATGATCCCTCGGTCTATTTTAATGATATTGGGCTCTGCTAAGGGAACCCGGTCTAGGTTTGAAAAGCCTGAGCCAATGTCATCTAAAGCAATAAGAAACCCATATCTTCGATAACGATCAATGAATTTTTTTAAAGCGCTCAGATCGTTTACCTTTGACTCATTAATTTCTAGGACAATATTTTCCGGATTCAGTCCCCATTGCTCCACCTTGTTTTGTAAATAGTTTGAGCCCCCTACCTTGTCTAAAATTGATACATCAATATTTAAAAATAAAAGTAAATCGCTGTGCTGGGGATGAATACCAGAAAAGCTATTTAGAGCCTTAGCACGACATAGGCGGTCTAATTCGATAGTAAGAAACTCCTTCTCTGCACTCTTAAACAGCTCATAGGGAGGAATCAGGCAGCAATTGTGATCTATCCCTCTAGCTAAAGCCTCTACCCCAACTACACTCTTCTTTATCACTGAGACAATAGGCTGAAAATAAGTAGTTATTGCACCCTTGGCCAATATGCTTTTAATATCCCACCTGCTATTTGGCAAATTCATATTACACCTCTTATTAAAATTAAAAAAGCCTGATGTTATATAGCTAAAAACATATAACACGCAGACCTCCTCGCCCACATTAATACTATTTCTTTAAGCTTATATTATCCTAATAATAATTTTTTGACAAGATTTTTCTTTTGGCAATGTCAACTTATTTATTTATGCCAAAATGGAATATCTAAAATTACAGGAAATTAATGTAATAAGGAGAATATGCTTTCAAAAAGGAGGTGTAAAAATGTTGAAGGAAACCACTCTTGACGTAAGGGGTCTATCTTGTCCTGTTCCTCTATTAAAGGTACAAAAAGCCCTGCAGGAATCTGGCAATAACAGCCTGGTGATATTAAGTGATTGTGCTACAGCCAAAGAAAACATCAGTAGATTTTTAGACAGAGAGGGCTATTCGTTCACTATTAGCCAAAGTGGCGGAAATTTGCAAATAACTGTTCACAAGAAATAGGAGGTTATTTTAAGTGAAAAAAGAATACTGGTATATAATAATAGCTGGCGGGTTAATTGGCTTAGCTGCTATCGTCTTAGAGTTTTTAGGAAATCCTCCCAATATGGGCTTTTGTATTGCTTGTTTTGAAAGGGATATTGCCGGAGCTATAGGTCTACATCGGGCAGCTGTTGTGCAATATTTGCGTCCAGAAATTGTTGGGATATTTATAGGAGCTTTATTAATCAGTGTAATAAATAAGGAGTATAAGGGAAGAGGTGGCTCTGCACCTGCATTGCGTTTTTTTATTGGTATGCTTGTTATGATTGGTGCCTTGGTTTTTCTAGGGTGTCCACTGCGCATGACTATTAGATTAGGAAGTGGAGATTTAAACGCCATCTATGCTCTACTAGGTTTTACTACAGGCATTATTATAGGTA
>CAYVRD010000050.1:0-15954 GCA_964454195.1 uncultured Clostridia bacterium | reverse complement strand
GTTGAAGATGATGGCAGAGGAATTGAAGATATTGAGCAAGCTACCCAGCCGGCTTATTCCACAATACCAGAAAGAATGGGGCTAGGGTTTGTTTTTATGAAGTCTTTCATGGATGAGGTAATAGTGGAATCTGTTATAAATCAGGGGACAAAAGTAGTTTTGAGGAAAAAGCTAGCTGCCAACCAAATACCGCTTCAGAATAGCTTGTAGGTGCTATCATGAGTATGCGGTTATCAGAAATGAATTTACCTCGATTTCCTCTGTTGTCCGACGAAGAAATGACTCTGTTGTTAAATAGGGCAAAGGCTGGGGATGAAGAAGCTAGAGAGAAGCTGGTAAACTGTAATTTAAAGCTAGTATTTAACTTAGTACAGCGCTTTGAAAATAGAGGCTACGAGCTGGAAGACTTATTTCAAATAGGCACCATTGGCTTAATGAAGGCTATAGATAAATTTGACATGTCTTATAACGTAAAATTTTCAACCTATGCAGTACCTATGATCATCGGCGAAATAAGAAGATTTTTAAGGGATGACAACCCTATTAAGGTCAGTAGATCTCTCAAGGAGATAGCTTATAAGGTACACAAAACTAAAGAGCTTTTGTTACAGCAATTAGGTAGGGAACCGTCGATTAGTGAAATAGCTAAAAAGCTGGAAATGCCAGCGGAAGAGTTAGTAGCCGCTTTAGAGGCGGTACAAAATCCCACCTCCATTCATGAAACTCTATATCAGGATGATGGAGATCCTATATACGTATTAGATCAGCTGACTAAAGATACTGATGTAGAGCCAGCCTGGCTTGAAAACCTGGCTCTTAAAGAAGTTATTGGCAAGCTTACTCTAAAGGAACAGGAAGTAATTATACTGCGATTTTTTCAGGACCGAATCCAGATGGAGGTAGCAGAGATTATAGAGCTATCTCAAGTACAGGTATCGCGAATTGAAAGACAGGCTCTGAAAAATATAAAAAGCTTAATGAGCTACCAGAAGTCTGTATAGCAACGAAAAAAGTGGGTACAATAACCTCTGACCATAAAAAAAATTTAGGGGGTTATATGTATGCACGTAAAAGTAGTAGAATTAGTTGGAGAATCACCAGATAGCTGGAAGGATGCTGTACAGTCAGCAGTTAATGATGCATCCCACTCCTTGCCAAATATTACTGGTGTAGAAATCTACAACCTAACTGCCAACGTGGACCGAGGCAGATTAGTAGAGTATAAGGCCAATGTAAAAATCGCTTATACTGACTAAGATTTAAAACTGCAAAAAAACACCTATTGATATCCAGTAGGTGTTTTTTTATTGTTTAATGGACATAATACAAAGCGTAGTAATGTGTAGGCAAAAACTGAAAGGTGTGGGTATCTTGTCTGATAAACGAAAAGTAATTGTGGTAACAGATGGAGATAAAATAGCTAAAAAGACGGTGGAAGTAGCTTGTGGCAATTTGGGTTTGCGATGTATTTCCATGTCCTGGGGCAATCCTACCCCTCTAAAGCCTCAAGAAGCAGTAGATTTATTACTCCAAGCACCGAGAGATCCTGTGGTTATAATGGTTGACGATCGAGGAGATACAGGAGAAGGGCAAGGAGAACAAGTCTTAAGATATTTAGCCGAAAGTCAGGAAATAGAGTTAATTGGTGTGGTGGCAGTAGCATCAAATACTCCTTGTACTCAAGGGGTAGATGTGGATTACTCAATTACAAAGGACGGAAGCTTCATCTCAGGCACAGTGGATAAAGAAGGAATTGCCCATCCATTATTAGATCATCATTTAGATGGAGATACTGTAGATGTATTAAACCAAATCAATGTTCCCATCATCATAGGTATTGGAGATGTGGGCAAAATGAATGGTTGCGATGATTATCGCAAAGGAGCACCAAGAACAACCCAAGCTCTCCAGAAAATACTGGAAAGGAATGGATTTAAAAGTGACTACTGCAGATAAAGTAAAAGTAAGCAAAAAAATAGAAGAGAATATAGCATACATTAAAGAAGAGTTAAGCTTAGACACCAATTTTGATGTAATGATTAGAGAGATAAAGGTAGGGGGAAAAGACGCCGCTATCTTCTTTATGGATGGGTTTGCTAAAGATTATGTAATGCTAAAGATTTTAGAGCTGCTGATGAAACTACCTAAAGAAGAGATAGTGCCAAACACTATCAAAAAGCTTATGCAAGAGCATATCGGCTATTTAGAGGTAGAAACAGTAGAGACATTAGACGATGCAATTAGCGATGTATTAGCAGGTCCACTAGCTTTATTAATCGATGGCCAAGAAGAGATAATTATCTTAGATGTGCGGGAATATCCTGCCAGGGGACCGGAAGAGCCAGATTTGGAAAAAGTAGTGCGAGGCTCTAGAGATGGATTTGTAGAGACTCTTGTTTTTAATACAGCGCTAATCAGGCGCAGAATTAGGGATCCCAAGCTTAGAATGGAAATACAGCAGGTAGGTACCAGATCAAAAAGTGACATATGTATCAGCTATATTCAGGACATAGCCAATCCTGAGCTGGTTGCCCAGATAAAGGAGCTTTTATCTAAGATAGAAATTGACGGATTACCCATGGCGGAAAAATCCGTAGAGGAGCTAATAACCCCAGGCAGCTATTGGAATCCCTTTCCTAAGGTCAGATATACAGAGCGGCCAGATGTGGCAGCAGTTCACCTTTTAGAAGGACATATTCTAGTGATAGTAGACAACTCCCCCAGCGTGATTATTCTGCCTGCTACCTATTGGCATCATGTGCAGCATGTGGAAGAGTACCGTCAAAATCCAACGGTTGGAGTATATTTGCGATGGGTTAGGTTTATTGCCATCTTTGCTTCGGTGTTTCTTTTGCCCCTGTGGTTTTTATTTGCTTTACAGCCTGAGCTATTACCACCAGGGCTAGCATTTATTGGACCTGAAGAAGTAGGCAAGGTCCCTCTAATATGGCAGTTTTTAATAGCTGAAGTCGCTATAGATTTTCTGCGGATGGCAGCTATTCATACGCCTTCCCCATTAGCCACCTCATTAGGATTAATTGCGGCAATCTTAATTGGACAAGTAGCTATCGACATAGGATTATTTATACCAGAGGTGCTACTCTATGTAGCAGTAGCTGCAGTAGGAACCTATTCAACTCCCAGCTATGAATTAAGTAATGCCAATAGATTAGTACGACTGATGCTGTTAGTTTTAGTAGGATTATTTCAATTACCAGGATTCCTATTAGGCTTGATTATCACTTTAGGAGTGCTGATACTGACAAAATCCTTTGGAGTACCATATTTCTGGCCAGTAATTCCCTTAAATATTCGCGCTCTCAGAGATATCATTGTGCGGTCACCAGTGCCGATTCAAAACATCCGCTCTAGTATCTTGAAACCTCAAGACAAAGTGCGACAAGCATCACCTGCAATGAAGCCTATGGGCAAAAAGAATAAAGACAGTAAGGAAGATGAGTAAGACAGCAAACAAATGATACCCCATTTAGGAGGTTTATATGGACAAAGTAAAAGTAGGAATTCCCAGAGGATTGCTCTATTACCAGTACTTTCCCCTTTGGAAGACTTTTTTAGAAAATTTAGGCGCAGAGGTAGTAGTATCCCCGAAAACTAACAAAAAAATAGTAGATCTGGGGGTCAAATCTGCATTGGATGAAACATGTCTGCCAGTTAAGGTTTACTATGGCCACGTTTCATGGTTAAAGGAAAAGGTAGACTATCTCTTTATTCCAAGAATCATCAGCGTGGAAGTCAAGGAATATATCTGTCCAAAATTTATGGGCTTACCAGATATGATTAAAGCCAACATATCCAATTTGCCTAAAGTCATAGACGTCAATTTGGATATGAGTAAATCAAATAAGGATTTAGTAAAATTTGTCAAAGAAGTGGGAAGCCACTTTACCAGCAACCCTCTGAAAATTACAAAAGCTTGGCAAAACGCAATAAAAGAAAACAAAAAATATGAAGAAATCATTGGGCAAGACCAGATGCTGCCTCACCATGCAATTGAGTCATTTCTACAAGACAAGCCTAGAGGAGGTCAACCTGCCAATGCCAGATTAAAAATAGCTGTCATCGGGCATGGCTATAACATTTATGATGAATATATCAGCATGGATCTTATTAACAAGCTGTGGGAGCGCCAGGTGCAAGTATATACACCTGACCTATTAGAAATGTCTAACATCAACAATATAGTAGCAAAGTTGCCTAAAAGAATGTTCTGGACCTTGGGCAAAAAATGCATAGGTGGAGCTGTTCACTATGCAAACCAAATGAAAGTTAACGGGATAATCCATATTGCCTCTTTTGGCTGTGGTCCAGACTCCTTGGTAGGTGAACTGATGACCAGAAAAGTACGTAAAGAAACTGGTGTCCCTATACTAAATATAACAATCGACGAACATACAGGAGAGGCGGGCTTGATTACTAGGCTGGAAGCCTACCTAGATATGCTAGAAAGGAGAGTAGCCTTATGAAGGTAACTTTCCCCCATATGGGACTGATGTATGTACCAGTAAGAGGATTGTTGCAGCGAGTAGGATTAGAGGTTATTGTTCCGCCCATGTCCAGCAAAAAAACTCTCAGCATTGGCACTCAGCACTCCCCCGAATATGCCTGCCTACCTCTTAAGGTTAATATCGGCAATTTTATTGAAGCCTATGAGATGGGAGCAGATACGATTGTGATGGCAGGTGGGGTTGGACCATGTCGCTTTGGCTATTACGCCCAATTACAAAGGGAGATATTGGGAGATTTGGGCATGAACTATCAAATGATAGTATTAGAACCACCTGACGCCCATCCAGCTGAGTTAATAAACAAGATTAAAGTATTAAGCAACTCCTGGTGGGATGTAGCTAGCGGTATGTACCTGGCTTTTGCTAAGGCAAATGCCATCGATCAGCTAGAAAAAATATTGCAAAAGAATAGGCCCAGGGAAAAAGCTAAAGGCATTAGCGATCAGATCTTTGAAGAATCAGTGAAACAAATAGATCTGGTGATGACTAGAAAAGAAGTTTACAGTATAGCTGAAAAATACAGTAAAGCTTTACAGCAGGTTGAGCTAGACCAAAGCCTGCTAGTTCCTAAAATTGCCATTGTGGGAGAGATCTACACTGTATTAGAGCCCTTTGTCAATTTTAATATTGAAAAGATGCTGGGCAGCTTAGGCATAGAGGTTACCAGATCCATTTATTTAAGCCAGTGGATTAATGATCACCTCTTTTTAGGCCTGCTGCCAGCCGATAGCTCCAGAAAGACCTTGAAGCTATCTAAGCCCTACTTAAACAGCTTTGTAGGAGGTCACGGTAGAGAGACTGTGGCTAGTACAGTAGATTACGGCAGAAAGATGTATGATGGAGTAATTCAGTTAGCTCCCTTGACCTGTATGCCAGAGATTGTAGCCCATTCGGTATTACCTCAAATAAGTAAAAAATACGATCTTCCAATTATGTCTCTCTATCTAGATGAGCAATCAGGAGAAGCGGGTATTCGTACTAGAGTAGAAGCATTTGTGGACTTGATAACTAGGAAAGGTGGCGATAAGAGAGATGAAATGTTATTTGGGAATTGATGTAGGGTCGGTGAGCACCAACCTAATACTAATAAATATGGACAAAGAGGTAATCTATTCAGATTATCTACGCACCCAAGGCCAACCGCTAATAACCTTAAAAAAGGGACTTAAAAAAATGGTAGATGAGCTGCCCCGGCTGGAAATAATGGGAGCAGGAACTACGGGCAGTGCTAGACATCTATCTGGAGTTATTGTAGGGGCAGATGTGGTGAAAAATGAAATTACAGCCCATGCAGTTGCCACAGCCGAGCTAGTGCCTCAGGTGCAAACAATTATTGAAATAGGGGGACAAGATTCAAAAATTATTATCCTCAGGGATGGGGTGGTAGCAGATTTCGCTATGAACACCGTATGTGCCGCTGGAACTGGCTCATTTTTAGACCAGCAAGCTGCTAGACTGGGGATAGAGATTAGCATGTTTGGAAAAATGGCTCTAGACGCTAAAACTCCAGTGCGTATAGCTGGCAGGTGCTCAGTATTTGCCGAATCAGATATGATTCACAAGCAACAATTAGGCCATTCACTAGCAGATATTTCAGCAGGACTATGCGAAGCATTAGTACGGAACTACTTAAATAATGTGGGCAAGGGTAAGGAAATATTAGAGCCAATTGCCTTTCAAGGAGGAGTGGCTGCCAATGCGGGGATAAAAAAAGCATTTGAAAAAGCCTTAGAAAAACAGGTGTTAATTCCCAAGCACTTTAAGGTTATGGGTGCTCTAGGTGCTAGCCTATTAGCTAAAGAGGCTATAGAGAAGGGAACGACAACTAAATTCAGAGGATTTAAATCCTTTGACATACCCCATGAAACCTCTAGCTTTGAGTGTAAGGATTGTGCCAATAACTGCGAAGTAATCCAGCTAAACTGTGAAAAGGAAACAATAGCTAGATGGGGTGATCGCTGTGGAAAATGGGAAAGCAGCATTAGGGCAAACAGTTTAAAATTGGTAAAATAAGTTGACGATTATCTTTATAGGGTGATATAATTGTATAAATTTAAGCAGTGTATTCCTCATCTCTAGGGGTGAGTGTTTCTGTTGTGCTTAGGCAGCATTGGAAATCTCATTGCTGCTTTTTTATTTCTTGTGATTAGGAGTGGAGACATGAGGCTACATGGAACAATGTGTATTAATGAAAAGGGCAATTTAGAAATAGGCGGCTGTGACACTACTGAGCTAGTAGAAAAATATGGTTCACCTCTTTATGTGATAGACGAAAAGCTATTTCGAGATACCTGTCGTCAATATTACCAATCCTTTATTGCACCCTATGGAGGGCAGGTACTCTATGCCAGCAAAGCCCTTTTAACTACTGCTATCTGTAAGATAATTGAGCAAGAGGGCTTGGGCTTAGATGTGGTATCCGGGGGAGAGCTACATACAGCAATAGCTGCTAATTTTCCTATGGAAAAGGTATTTTTCCACGGTAATAACAAAACACCAGCTGAGCTGGAAATGGCTTTGTCTGCCAAGGTAGGCAGGATTGTGGTGGATAACTTTGACGAGCTAGAGCTGTTAAACCATCTTGCAGGAGAGCAAGGGGTAGTTGTAGACATTCTCTTGCGAATCACTCCTGGGGTGGAAGCCCATACCCACGATTATATAAAAACTGGTCAAATAGACTCCAAATTTGGCTTTACATTGCCAAATGGGCAGGCTTTAGCTGGAGTGAAGCAGGCTTTGGCTTGTGTTAATTTGCGCTTACAAGGGATTCATTGTCATATTGGCTCTCAAATTTTTCAAATAGAGTCCTATGAACATGCTGCTAGCGTTATGATTTCTTTTATAAAAGAGATATATATTAGCACCCAATATCAAATCAACGAGCTAAACTTAGGGGGCGGCTTTGGAATCTATTATACATCAGAGGATGAGCCAGCCAGCATCTCTGACTATGCTAAAGTAGTGGTGGATAAGGTGCACCAGCTGACTAAGCAGCAGGGGCTATTTACCCCCCAGATAATAGTGGAGCCTGGCCGATCAATAGCTGGTCCTGCCGGCTCTACCTTG
This sequence comes from uncultured Clostridia bacterium, assembly GCA_964454195.1. Taxonomy (GTDB): domain Bacteria; phylum Bacillota; class Desulfitisporia; order Desulfitisporales; family JAWSUQ01; genus CAYVRD01. The sequence goes on along the minus strand of CAYVRD010000050.1, from coordinate 8,362 downwards.
TATACAATAGGATCTGTAAAAGAAATACCCAAGGTGAGAAAATACGTGGCAGTAGATGGTGGTATGACTGACAATATTAGACCGGCTTTGTATGGGTCCAAATATGAGGCCATGGTTGCCAACAAGGCTTTAGAAGAAAAAAAAGAAAAGGTGACAATAACAGGAAAGTGTTGTGAATCAGGAGATATGCTAATTTGGGATATAATCCTGCCATCGGTTGGCAGGGGAGACATTTTAGCTGTTGCTGCTACAGGAGCCTATGGCTACTCCATGTCTAACAACTACAATAGAATTGGTAGGCCAGCTGTAGTTTTAGTATATAAAGGACAGAGCGACCTAATTGTTAAAAGAGAGTCCTATGAGGATCTAATCCGAAATGACCTTATCCCTGCAAGAATTGCTAAAGGAGAATAAAGCCGCATGTTGAATCTAAGTCTTGCCAATATAGCAATCAGTATCCCTGGAATATTGGCAGCTATTGCCTTCCACGAGTATGCTCATGGGAAAATGGCTGATCTTTTAGGTGACCCCACTCCACGACATCAAGGACGGCTGACAGTTAATCCCATATCCCATTTAGATCCAATGGGGACCCTATTATTTGTAATTGCTGGCTTTGGATGGGCAAAGCCTGTTCAAGTAAACCCAATGTATTTTCATGGAGATAAACAGAGAGGCATGACCTTAGTTGCCCTAGCTGGCCCCTTGATGAACCTGATCTTAGCTCTACTAGGTACCATAGCATTAGCTCTAGGTGGCTATAAATACTATTATGTAGCTCTTTTATTAAAGCCACTAATACTGTACAATGTTGTATTGGCAGTATTTAATTTGATACCTATTCCCCCATTAGATGGCTCCAAGATATTAGCGGGAATTTTACCTAGGCCAGCAGCCTCATACCTCTATCAATTGGAGCAATACGGCCCACTGATATTGTTATTATTTATATTTACTGGGCTCACCAGGAGTATTATAATGCCCATAGTAAATGAAATATTAAATGTTCTAAGCATAATAATGGTATTTTTTGTTAACCTATAACTAACTGTACTGAAATAGGAGAGGATGGATGTTATGGCAAAGGGAAGAATTTTAAGTGGGATGAGACCAACAGGCAAGCTACATATCGGCCACTTAAGTGTTTTGGAAAACTGGGTTGCTCTACAGGAAGAATATGAGTGCTTTTTTACAATAGTAGACTGGCATGCCTTGACAACCAGCTTTGATGATACTAATCAAATAAAGGAAAACAAACGGCAGATGGCGATAGATTGGCTGAGTGTAGGGATAGACCCAGAAAAAAGCTCTGTATTCTTCCAGTCTGACGTAAAAGAGCACGCCGAGCTAATGCTATTGTTTTCTATGATTACGCCTATAGCCTGGCTAGAGCGATGTCCAACTTACAAGGATCAAATACAGCAGTTAGGCAAGCAAGGTAAGGATATAAATACCTATGGGTTTTTGGGATACCCCTTATTACAGGCAGCAGATATTTTAGTATACAGAGCAGATACTGTGCCTGTAGGAGAGGACCAGCTACCCCATCTGGAAATGACTCGAGAAGTGGCTCGGAGATTTAATTTTATGTTTAAACAGGAAGTGTTTCCTGAACCAAAAGCCAAGCTAGCTAAAGTTGCCCTTCTGCCAGGAGTAGATGGACGAAAAATGAGCAAAAGCTACGGCAATGTAATTGAGCTGGGTGATGTGGAGGACATCCTTATGGGCAGGGTGCGGCAAATGACAACAGATCCTAGCAGAATTCGCAAGAATGATCCGGGAAATCCAGAGGTATGCATTGTCAACACGTACCACGGAATATATACTGATGCTGAGCAGATTGCTGAAATTCGAGATGCCTGTACTAAAGGTGCCATTGGCTGCATGGACTGTAAAAAAAGGTTGAGCCAGAGACTAGAAGAAATAATGCGTCCAATTAAAGAAAGGCGGATAGAGCTGGAGAAAAACCCCAGTCTTATCGACGACATAATTAATCAGGGAGCTGTTAAAGCTCGAGTTGAAGCTGCCCGCACTATGGAAATAGTTCGGGAGGCCATGAAGATCTAATTAGATAGGAGTAGGCAAAGTGGCTTATGAAATAAAAATAAACGCCTTTCAGGGGCCTTTTGATCTCCTTTTTTATCTTTTAGATAAGGATGAGATAAACATATATGATATCCCAATTGCTCAGATAACAGAGCAATATTTGCATTACCTTGAAGAGATGGAGATCATGGATTTAGAGGTAGCAAGCGAATTTTTGCTTCTGGCGGCCAAGCTATTATCAATAAAAGCTAAAATGCTACTCCCTAAGCCTATTAAAGATCAGTTAGTTGACCATGAGGAAGTTGATCCGCGAGACGAGCTGGTAAACCAACTGCTTGAGTACAAAATGTTTAAAGAGATATCCCATTACCTAAAAGAGCAGGAACAGTACACTGGACAAACCTTTACTAGAGCTATAGACATAGAAGAAATGGTAGAAAAATACGGCGGAAATATTCAGCTAAAAAATTTAAATGTAAATGCATTGTCTAAAGCATTTGCATCTGTATTGGCAAATCTTAATAAAGAAGAGCTAGTGGCCGAGGTAACTCTAGAGGAAATATCTATTGAGAAGAAAATGGAAGAGCTCACCCGCAGATTATTTATTTCACCGGGAGGCTTGCGATTTTCCCAGCTCTTCTCAAAAGATAAAAACATCAAAGAAGTGGTAATCACCTTTTTAGCCTTATTAGAATTAACCAAAATCCAGCAGGTATATTTATCCCAGAACCATTTATTTGGAGAAATTATAATAATGCGCAATGAACAGTTTAACTGTGAAATTAAGGAGGACTAAACTTGGTAGTGATGTTTCATAAAGAGAACAGGGCTATCATTGAAGGGCTGCTATTAGTTGCTCATGAGCCACTAACTGTAGCCAAAATATCTGAGATTATCCAGCTTTCTGAAGAAGATGCAGAAGAGCTTCTGTTAGAATTAAAGAACAGCTATGAAAAAGAAGGTAGAGGATGGCAGCTAGTTCAAATTGCCCAAGGATACCAGCTGACTACTAGACCAGAACACGCCGGATATATAGAAAAGCTTTATCAGCCCTCCTCCAGTGGTCTTTCAAGGGCCTCATTAGAGACCTTGGCAATAATCGCCTACAAACAGCCTATTACTAAAGGAGAGATAGAAATGGTGCGGGGAGTTAAGGTAGATCGCACCCTTATGACACTGTCAGAAAAGGGACTTATTACAGAGATAGGTCGAAAGGAAGGCCCAGGCAAGCCAATAATCTACGGTACTACTAAAGAATTTTTACAGCACTTTGGGCTAAACAGCTTAGAGGACTTGCCGAAGGTTGATCAGTTTGCATCTAATTTAGACCAATTGAGGGACTTAGAAAATATTTTGGAATAATTATGTATAAATAGTAAAAAAAGCGGCAGAATAACCATGTTTACCACTAACGAAAGGTGGTTTAACATGGTTATTTTATTAATAATTCTAATTACATTAATCCCAGTTATCATCATCAGTCCTTTAGAAGTGCGCCTAGTAGTTTTGCACCACAATCAGAATGACGAGGCCTATATCCAGCTTAGCTTTCTATGGCGTCTCATCAAGCTGAAATTATCTATTAAATCCTTAGAAATAGGGATTAACAAAATAGGTGGTCTGTTCCACCTATCTGGTTCAGTGAGCAATAACAGCAAAAAGGAAGTAGAGAAAAGTCATATTTCTTTTGAGAATCTGCTAAATACTATTAAATCTATCAACTTGGAGTTTGGGATTGCTATGATAGAAATAGGGAAAAAAATCATGCCTCCTATCAAAGAAATCACCTTCAGCTTAAAGGCTCGCATAGGAACTGCTGATGCAGCCTCCACAGGAATAATCTGTGGATTACTTAGAAGTATTCACGGTATGGTGGGAGGGATTTTAACTAGGAAAATACCAACAAAAATTAAAAACTTTAGCATGGACATCACACCTGTTTTTAACAGTAAGGTGTTATCTATCTCTGTAGATTGCATATTTAAATTTACTATCGGTCATATTATTATTACTACATTAAAATTTGTATGGCTAGTATTGCTTTTTAAACTAAAAGGGGGTGAAATATATGGCAGATCATCCAATAGAAGCCTTGATGAAAACAGCTATGGAAAGTATTAAAGAAATGGTAGATGTTAATACAGTAGTAGGGGATCCGGTAGAAACACCTGATGGCAGTGTGATCATTCCAATATCTCGAGTAAGCTGTGGATTTGCCGCTGGAGGTAGTGAGTTTGAGACTGGTGGTGAAGGTAGTAGCGACAAAGGACTGCCCTTTGGCGGTGGCAGCGGTGCTGGAGTCTCGGTTCAGCCTATGGGCTTTTTAGTCGTAGGGAATAACCAAGTGCGACTACTTCCTGTTGATGGAAACTTAGTAGTTGACCGAGTTATCGATTTGGTGCCTCAAGTAGTCAACCAAATCAAAAGCATGTTGAACAAGGAGCAGGATAAGCCTGAGAAGATTACTAAAATTGAGCTAGAACAGTAAAGTAAGTTTATAATAAATATAGAATAGTATTAAAGCGCTTTTATAGGGCGCTTTTTTCTATTTGTTAAGTTCTATTTGTCCCTGCCATTTCATAAGATACTTGCGAGACGCGATGGAGGGGAATAGATGTGATAAACCTAATTTGGTTAATTTTATTAGTGGGGGGAATTATAACAGCCGCTATCAATGGCAGAATTGAGCTGGTGACTGAAGCAGCCATGAATGCAGCTAAAAATGGTGTTACCATAGCCTTTGAAATTATCGGAGTTATGGCGTTGTGGCTTGGCATTATGAAGATAGCAGAAAAGGGCGGACTAATTGACATTTTAGCTAAGCTTATGAGTCCAATAACCAGAATGCTATTTCCCAGTGTACCCAAGGAGCATCCGGCAATGGGAGCTATTATAATGAATTTGAGTGCTAATATATTAGGCTTAGGAAACGCAGCAACTCCTTTTGGACTCAAGGTAATGCAAGAGCTACAAAAACTAAATCCAAACAAAGAAGAAGCTAGTGATGCCATGTGTACTTTTCTAGCTCTAAACACCTCATGCATTACTATATTACCAGCTACAGTCATTGCCATCAGAGTGGCAGCTGACTCGGCAGGACCAACTGAGATAGTAGGAACCACCATCTTTGCCACTACTCTAGGTACAGTGGTAGCATTAACTTTAGATAGATTACTAAGGGGATTTTCTAGAAAGCGAAGGTGATATAGGTGGCGTATTTTATCGGAGAGATATCCAAATGGGCTGTTCCCATGCTTTTACTGATCATTCCTGTATTAGCTTACACCAGAAAAGTAAAGGTTTATGAGGCTTTTGTTGAGGGAGCAGAGCAGGGCTTTCACACTGCTATAAAAATTATTCCTTTTCTAGTGGGCATGATGGTGGCAATAGGTGTATTTAGAGAGTCGGGAGCCATGGATTTGTTAATCCTTGCTCTACAGCCCCTAATGGGTCTAATCGGAGCTCCTGCAGAAATATTGCCCCTAGTAATTATGCGTCCCTTGTCTGGCGGTGGAGCTTTGGGAATAACTGCTGAGCTAATTCAAACCTATGGACCCGATAGCTTTATTGGCAGATTAGCATCTACAATTCAAGGTAGTACTGATACCACCTTTTTTGTACTGACAGTATACTTTGGTTCGGTAGGTATCCGCAGGTATAGACACGCGCTAACAGTAGGATTATTGGCAGATTTAACTGGCTTTTTAGCCTCTTTGTATATTGTAACATTAGTTTTTGGTTAGAATATTTTAACTTGGGTTAAAATGTGGTAAGATAGACAAAAAGCTCTAAGGAGTAGAATAATTTGGAAAGATTACAGAAGTTTCTTGCTAATGGCGGGGTAGCATCTAGACGTAAGGCAGAGCAAATGATTCAAGAGGGAAGAGTAAAGGTTAACGGCAAAATAGTTACAGAGTTAGGCGTAAAAGTAGATGGGGAAAGAGATGTGGTAGAGGTAGATGGCAAAGCTATTCACTGCCAGAAAAGCTTCGTCTATTATTTGTTAAATAAGCCTAGTGGCTATGTTACTACTGTGGCAGATCAGTTTTCCAGACCAACGGTGACCCAGCTGTTAACCGGAGTTAAGGAAAGGGTATACCCGGTAGGTCGCCTAGATTACGAAACGGAAGGTCTAATTATACTAACTAATGACGGAGATTTAGCATTTAAGCTCACTCATCCTAAGCATAAGGTGGACAAGGTTTACCAGGTGCTTATAGAGGGAGAGGTTAATCAGGAGGCTTTAGATAAGCTGGCAAAGGGAGTGCTGCTAGAGGATGGCATAACAGCACCAGCCAAGGGAAAATTCCTAAAAAAATGGCCGCATCAAACCTTGATCGAGCTGAGGATTCACGAGGGTCGCAATAGGCAAGTACGGCGCATGGTGGCTGCCCTTGGCTTGAAGGTGAAGTACTTGAGGAGGATTAAGGTGGGCTCCCTGGAATTAGGTAGCTTACCCCTGGGAAAGTATCGCAGCTTAACTGAAACAGAAATAGAAGAACTAAAAAAAATTGAAGGAATTGAGAGCTCTAAAAGCGAAAAATAAAGACATAGCAAGAGGTATACATTAGAGTGGAGGCGATTTATATCAGCTCTGCACAATTAGAAAAGGGTATGGTACAAATATATACAGGAAACGGCAAAGGAAAAAGCACGGCAGCCTTTGGTTTAGCTTTAAGAGCTGCTGGGCAAGGCTTGCAGGTGGAAATAATTCAATTTATGAAAACAGGCCAGGACTACGGAGAGGTCAATAGCCTTGCCAAAATACCTAATGTGAGAATTCGCTCCTATGGCTGTAAAGGCTTTATTTATAGAGACGGAGCATCGGAGGAAGATCGACGCTTGGCAGGACAAGCCCTAGCTGAAGGAATAAAAGTCATTAATAACAACTCCTGTAGTGTACTAATTTTAGATGAAATCAACAATGCTTTAAGCTACAACCTAATTTCTCTAGCTGAGGTTCTACAGCTAGTAGACGAAAAACCTGATAATATGGAGCTGGTGTTGACTGGCAGAGATGCTCATCCTGCTCTAATAGAAAAAGCCCAATTGGTAACAGAAATGAAAGAGATTAAACACCCATACAAGCAAGGTATTGGAAGTAGAAGAGGAATAGAATATTAATTAAAATGGAGGATGGGTATGGTTAAAATTAAAGTGGGTGAGGAAGTTATTCAAAGCAATTTGTTAGTAAAAATTCGCTTAGATTATAGGGGACAAACTAAGCCAAGCAGATTTTTATTTAACAATAAAAGCACTGAAAAGGTAGCTGAAGAAATTAGGGAGCAAAAGGTAGCCATGCTGCGCAATGTGCCTTTACAGGGTGTTAAAATAACTGATATTGACTTAAGTGCAGACATATACACAGTTACTGATGAAAAAACTGGAGATGATGTGGCATATGCGCCCGTCACAATTTCCGTTCATGCAGATACTATTGAGGATTTATCAAAAATAATCCTTCAGGAAGAGTTTAGAAAGATTGAAATTGTTGAACCAGATCATGTTATACTCAACAAGACTGAATTAGAAAGACTTCTTTTTAAAATGAAGGATGAGCTTTCTAATTATAAAGAGCTATTGGAGAGAAAATATAATCATAAATAACTGTCTGGTGAAAATATAAATTATCTGCAGGAAAATAGCAGATAATGAAGAATATATAACAGAATGAAAATGGTTTTATTTTTACATAACAGAGGAGGAATAATTAATGGTAAAAATGTATTACGACCAAGACGCAGACTTAAGCTTACTGCAGGGTAAAACTATTGCAGTTTTAGGATATGGTAGTCAAGGTCATGCTCAGGCTCAGAGCTTGCAGGACAGCGGATTAAAGGTGGTAGTTGGCTTAAGAGAAGGGAGTAAATCCTGGGAAAAGGCTGAAGCCGATGGACTGACAGTAAAAACTGTTGCTGAAGCAGCGGAAGCGGCAGATATGATTCAGATTTTATTGCCTGATGAGTACCAAGGTATAGTTTATGAGTCTGAAATTAAGCCTTTCATGACCGAGGGCAAAATATTAGTTTTCTCTCATGGTTTCAATATTCACTTTAACCAAATCAACCCACCAGCAAATGTAGACGTGATTATGGCTGCACCTAAAAGTCCAGGCCATTTAGTACGTAGAATGTATGCTCAAGGCGCAGGGGTTCCTGGTTTAGTAGCTGTACATCAAAATTACTCAGGAAAAGCTTTAGAATATGCCTTAGCCTACGCAAAAGGTATTGGCTGCACAAGGGCAGGGGTTTTAGAGACCTCCTTTAGAGAAGAAACTGAATCTGACCTATTTGGTGAGCAGGTAGTGCTGTGTGGA
>CAYVRD010000049.1:0-16212 GCA_964454195.1 uncultured Clostridia bacterium | reverse complement strand
AGCTCCTGCATCATCTCATCCAAATTATACCGCATTTTCTTTAAGTTGTCCTCTAGTATTTTGCCATTATGGATAACTATGGTAGGCTCACCATCTAATATTTTGCGCGCCGGCCGACTGACCAGCCCCAAATACTGGGCCATAAAGGTCAGGGCACAGAAGATTATTAATGAAAAAAAGTGCTGCCCTGTTCGCCCTGCCACATCAGTGGCAAGGGTGGCACCGATAGAGCCGATGGTGATGCCTGCCACGTATTCGAAAAAGGTTAGCTGACCCACCTGCTGTTTTCCTAGGAGTCGGGCGAAAACCAGCAGGGCAGTAAAGGCCAGAACAGTTTGTACAAATAGCTCTAAGTAGTCCATCTTTTCATCCAGTGAGCTAGCTGGGCTTTATTTGCCAGATATCGGTGGCATATTGGTAAATAGTCTGATCCGAGGAGAAGTTCCCCGAGTTGGCAATGTTCACCGCGCTCATCCGCTGCCATTTCCGCTGATCTCGGTAATCCCGGTCTATCTCCATGTGGGCTTTGGCGTAGGAATCAAAGTCCTTTAGAACAAAGAACTCGTCGTTGTAGTGGAGTAGCGCCGTATGTAAATCTCTAAACTCACTGTGGCCCACTGGAAAAAATCCGTTGATTAGCTGATCTAACACAGTTTTCAATCTCATGTCCTCATTGTAGACTGTCCAGGAGCAATAGCCGCCATTTTGATAGTAGTCCAACACCTCATTGGCAGTGAGACCAAAGATATACATGTTGTCATCACCCACCACATCCTTGATTTCCACATTAGCTCCATCTAAGGTTCCAATAGTCAGTGCCCCATTGGCCATTAGCTTCATATTGCCAGTGCCCGATGCCTCTTTGCTGGCAGTGGAAATCTGCTCACTGACCTCGGCAGCTGGAATAATTCGCTCAGCTAAGGAAACTCGATAGTTTTCCATAAAAACTACTTTGAGCTTATCCTTGATAGCCTTATCGTTATTGACTTTATCAGCTATGGTATTGATCAGCTTAATAGTTAGCTTAGCAATATGATAGGCGGGAGCAGCCTTGGCACCAAAAATGAAGGTTCGAGGCACCATATCCCAATCCGGGTTTTCCCGCAACCGATTGTATAGGTACATGATGTGCAGTGCGTTTAATATCTGGCGTTTATAGGCGTGAAGCCGCTTGATTTGCACGTCAAAGATGGAGTCCACGTCCACCTTAATGCCCTGGACATCTCTAATAAGGGTCGCCAGCTCCTTCTTGTTTTCCCGTTTGATTTCGTAGAGCCGCTCCTGAAAGCCGGGATCGTCCAAATGCTTCTTTAGATTGCTCAAATCCTCTGGGTGTTTAATCCAACAGCTGCCAATAGTTTCGGTAATCAGGTTTGACAGCTTGGGATTAGCTCGCAGCATCCACCTTCTATGGGTTATGCCGTTAGTTTTATTGTTAAACTTATGGGGTGTAAATTGATAAAAGCTCTTCATTTCCTGTCTTTTTAAGATTTCTGTGTGAAGCTTAGCTACTCCGTTGACACTATAGCTCCCGGCAATAGCCAGGTTGGCCATTTTGATGTAGCCGTGGGAGATGATGGCCATCTGGGCAATTCTGTCCCAGTCCCCAGGGTAGCGCTGCCACAGCTCTCGGCAAAACCGCTCATTTATCTCCTGGACAATCATATATATTCTAGGCAGCAGCTGCTTAAACATTTTCACTGGCCATTTTTCCAAGGCTTCCACCAAGGTGGTGTGATTAGTGTAGGAGACGGTGTTAGTGGTGATGGTCCAAGCCTGCTCCCAATCCATCCCCTCTTCATCTAATAGAATTCGCATCAGCTCTGGGATCACTAGGGTGGGGTGGGTATCATTGATGTGAAATGCCACCTTTTCCATCAGATACTCCAGGGAGCCGTGCTGCTTTTTAAAATCCTCTATAATACTTTGAACTCCTGCTGAGCTAAGGAAATACTCCTGCTTCAAGCGCAGCAGCTGTCCCTCCTGCTTGCTGTCATCGGGATAGAGAACCTGAGAAATAGCTTCGGTGGCCTGCTTGTATTCCACTGCCTTCACATAGTCTCCGTGATTGCAGCTAGGCAACTCAAAATCTCTGATGGGAGTTTCCGCATTCCATAGCCGCAGGGTGTTAATGGTGTTGTTTCTAAACCCTACTATAGGAGTATCGTAGGGAACGGCTAATACCGCGTCATAGTCACAGTGGGAAAACTTCATTTTGCCTCCCTGCTCTTCCACCTCTACTCTGCCCCCAAACTTTATCAGCACTGCCTGTTCGGGACGGCGAATCTCCCAGACGTTTCCTTCCTTGAGCCAATTATCTGGCAGCTCTGCCTGGTAGCCATTGACAATCTTCTGGTGGAAGTGCCCATATTTATAGCGAATACCAAATCCGTGTCCCGGCATACCCAAGGAGGCCAGGGAATCCATGAAGCAAGCAGCTAAGCGTCCCAAGCCCCCATTACCCAGTCCCGCATCTGGCTCCATTGTCTCCAGCTCGTTAATGTCTATACCAAGCTCCTCCAAAGCCCGGGACCATTCCCTCAATAAATCCAGGTTTAATAGATTAGACCCTAACAGGCGCCCGATGAGAAATTCCATAGAAAAATAGTAGGCCTGCTTCACATTGTTATCCTTATACCGTTGATTAGTTGCGGCCCATTTCTTGTTGATATGCTCTTGGACTACTCCACTTACTGCCAAATACTTGTCCAGAGCAGTGGCATTGTCCAGAGATTTCCCTCGCATAGTCTGTAGCTTTTCCACAAAGGCTTCTTTAAACTGTTCTTTATCTGTACCTGTCCCTCGAGTCATCTCTTCTGTAATCATGCTAGCCCTCCTAATAGGTTTTTCTTGTGCTGTATTATTTGCTGGTACAAATTGCGGTAGCTGCCTGCTGATTGCTGCCAGCTAAAGTCCTGCTCCATTGCCCTTGTCACCATTGATTGCCATATGCTCTGTTGCCTGTAAAAGCTGATAGCTCTATTGATGGTGTATAGCATGTCATGGGCATTATAGTTGGCAAAGGAGAATCCAAAGCCTTCATCAGTGTATTCATTATATGGAGCTATGGTATCCACCAGACCTCCCGTCTCCCTGACGATAGGGATAGTGCCATAGCGCAGGGCAATAAGCTGTCCCAAGCCGCAGGGCTCAAAACGAGATGGCATCAAGAACATATCTGCTCCTGCATAAATGCGGTGGGCTAGCTCTTCATTGTAGTAGATGTTGGCCGATAGCTGGGCTGGGTATTGGGTAGCCATATGACTGAAAAAAACCTCGTATTCCCTATCCCCTGTACCCAAAATCACCAGCTGGATATCTTCCCCCAACAGCTGGTGAAAGACACCCTGTACCAGATCTAATCCCTTTTGGTCTACTAAGCGGGAAATAATGGCTATGAGGGGCACCTCTGCCCTAATAGGCAAATTCAACTGGGCCTGCAACTGCCTCTTGTTTTCTGCCTTACCTGCAAGATCAGCTTTAGTAAAGGGAGCAAATATTCTCTCATCGCTGCTGGGGTCAAACTCCTGATAATCTATACCATTGACTATGCCCACCAAGGCATCTCTTCTATATCGCAACAGTCCATCTAGTTTTTCTCCATAATAGGGGTTCTGAATCTCCTGGGCGTAGGTTCTGCTTACAGTGGTCACCGCATCCGAGTACACTAGCGCACCCTTCATAAAGTTTGCCATCCCAAAAAACTCTAGACTGTTATTAGAGAAGTATTCCACATTTAGGCCTAATAATTCACCTAAAATCTCCTTTGGAAAAATTCCCTGGTATTTTAAATTATGGATGGTAAACACTGTGGCCAGGTCTCTATAATAGGGCTGCCATCTATACTGGGCATGCCACAGAACACTAACCATTGCCGTATGCCAATCGTGACAATGGAGTATTTGGGGCTTAAAATCCAAGTAGGGCAAACTGGCCAGCACTCCTTGACAAAAGAAGGCGAATCTTTCCCCGTCATCCTGGTAGCCATAATAGCCTGGGCGATTAAAATATTCCTGGTTATCAATAAAGTAGAAAATCACATCTTGATAGACTAGGCGCTGCAGACCACAGTACTGCTGCCGCCAGCTTAAGGGAACGGCTAGTCTCTTCACTGTGGTCATTTGCTCCTGGAGGTTTTGAGAAATTCCCCCGTATTTGGGCATTATTACAGCCACCTCTAAGCCTTGCTTTTGCAGTTCCTTGGGAAGGGAACCGATTACATCTCCTAAACCGCCTGTTTTTACAAAGGGAACTCCTTCTGATGCCACAAATAGTACTCTCATTGCACCCTCCTAGATTACTGTGTTTTTGCCAACGAAAAAGGGGTAGTTTGCCTCCCCGCGCAGCACCTTGCCACTGGTGATGCGCACATCCTTGTCTAATATTACGTTTTCTAAGGTAACTCCGTCCTCTATGATACACTTAGCCATAATTACGCTATTTTTTATCACCGCATTGTGGCAAACTGCCACCTTGCGAAATAAAATACTTCCCTCTACCTGTCCTTCAATTAAACAGCCACTGGAGACGAGGGAATTCTTCACCTGAGCCTGCTCCAAATACTTGGTGGGGGCTTCGTCCTTGGCTTTGGTCAGAATAGAGCCATTTGCGTAGAACAGCTCTCGCCAAACTACAGGGTCTAACAATTCCATGCTATGCCGATAGTAGCTGGCCAAGGAGTTTATTCGAGCCAGATATCCATGATAGGGATAACCGTATATCTTCAGCTTGCTCAAATTGCCTAACAGGCCATCCTTTACTAGGCTGTATTGACCCTTGGCTAAGCAGCTACTTATCAGCTCTAAAAAGGTTGCTTTGGCCATTATGTACATTTCCATTGAAGCCTTTTGTCCCGTCTCCAGGTAGCGGTCTAAGCCTAAGCCTACTATCTGCCCTCTAGCATCTAGCTCCAACACTGTGCCTTTGCCTAAATCGTAATCGGCAGCTCCCTGCTCCTGATATAGGACTGTGATGTCTCCACCAGTGCGCAGGTGAAACTCATAAGCAGCTCGCAGGTCCACATTGCAAAACATATTTCCCCCAGCTATAATGACATACTGTTGATGACTTTTCTCTATATAGTCTAAATGGTGGTTGAAGGCCTCCATGTCCCCGCGATATAACCCCATAGGTCCAGGAGTGCCGTCAGGAGGCAAAATAAACAGGCCATCCCTTTTCCGGTGCAAATCCCATGCCTTTCCCGACCTGAGATGATCCATCAATGAGCGGTATTTGCTTTGGACAAAAACCCCCACATTGTAGACACCTCCGTTAACCAGGTTTGAAAGAATAGCGTCGACCAGGCGATAACGCCCCCCAAAGGGTATAGCTGCCACAGTCCTATCGAGAGAAAATTCCTGTAGCTGCTCCTGACCCTCTATCAAGTTGATAATCCCCATTACATTTTTCAATGTTCTCCCTCCTGTTCAATTACTACTCTATCCTCAATTACTAAAATACCACTGTCATCTAGCTCCCCCGAGCTAGCCAGCCACTTCTGGTCACCGCTGATACGGCAGCCACTTTTAATCACTGTTTCTTCACCAATAATAGCCTTTTCTATTACCACATTTTCTCCAATTTGTACATTGGGCATGACAATTGCATCCCTTATCTCTGAGCCAACTCCCACAGTAACACCAGGAAACAGCACCGAGTGCTCAACCCGGCCAAAGATTTGGCAGCCGTCGTTGACCAAAGCCCGCTTTACCACTGCTTCAGGAGCTATGTAGTGGGGCGGATGATCCACATCTACACAATAAATAGGCCATCTGGGGTGATGTAAATCAAACAGCGGCTCCTCTTCCAACAGATCCATGTTGGCTTTCCAGAAGCTGTCTATGGTACCCACATCCTTCCAGTAGCCTTGAAAGGGATACGCATACATTTCTAAGTTGTCCTGAAGCATAGCTGGGATTACATTTTTGCCAAAGTCGTTGTTAGACCCAGAATCTGCCTCATCCAGCTCTAAATATTGCTTTAATTTGGGCCAGTCAAAGATATATATGCCCATAGACGCCAGGTTACTCTTTGGCTCTGAAGGCTTTTCTGCAAACTCCACAATCTTGCCCCTATGGTCAGTAGCCATGATGCCAAATCTGCTAGCCTCATCCCAAGGAACCTCTAATACGGCAATAGTGACGTCTGCATCCTTTTTCTTGTGAAAATCCAGCATTAGGGAATAATCCATCTTGTAGATATGATCCCCTGATAATACCAGCACATAACGGGGATTATACTGCTTTATAAACTCTATATTTTGGTAGATGGCATTAGCCGTCCCCTTATACCACTCTCCGCCCTTAGCTTTTACGTAGGGAGGGAGCAGGCTGACCCCGCCTTTTTTTCTATCCAAATCCCAATGACTGCCGATGCCAATAGCTGTGTTTAGCACTAAGGGATTGTATTGGGTCAATACACCTACTGTGTCCAGCCCCGAATTGGCGCAGTTGCTCATACTGAAATCAATAATGCGATATTTGCCCCCAAAGGGCACTGCTGGCTTAGCCAGATTTCTGGTGAGAGGACCTAGCCTACTTCCTTGACCACCTGCCAAAATCATGGCAATACACTCTTTTTGCAAAGCCTTACCTCCTTTCTTTCCGCTTTTCAATATTATGTCTCAAAATATAGTATAAGCAGGGAGCAGGGAAAATATGAAAGCAAATAAACTTTGTTTGTTGTAAATTTGCACATAATTTTGTGCAAAAGAGCACAAAGTCTGTTGCAGCTTTACAACATTTAAAATCATTTGCCATTAACCCTGGTACCGTAGCTGCTGGCACCATTCTTGCATGTATATTGTAGTAGTTGACTAATAATAATTTGTAGTGAAATATAATATAAACGGAGGATTGGCTATGAAGGAATTTAGTTTAAATACCAGGATTATTTCAGGAAAGGAAAGCTTAAAGCAGGTAGGTGAGTTAAAGGCAAAAAATGTCTGTATTGTGACAGATGAAAACATGGTGAAATTTGGTTTAGTCAGCCAGGTTACCTCAATATTAAAGGATTCAGGTATGAGCTACCAGATATTTGACTCCGTGGAGGCTAATCCATCCTTAGAAACAGTTAAAATCGGACTCCATCATATCATTGAGCAAAAACCCGACGCAATTATTGCTATCGGCGGAGGTTCGGTAATCGATGCAGCTAAAGCAATGCTTTACTTCTGCATTAAGACCAAGGAGGCGTTGATTCATAAAACCCCTATTGCCAAACCTATCTTTGTAGCTATCCCAACCACTAGCGGTACTGGGTCGGAGGTAACCTCCTATTCAGTAGTGACTGATACAGCCACTCATACAAAGATACCTTTAACAGACCCTATCATGCTGCCCGAGCTGGCCATTCTAGACCCCCTTCTAACGGTTAGTGTTCCCAAGGGTGTTACGGCAGATACGGGAATGGACGTAATTACCCATGCCATAGAGGCCTATGTGGCCACATCCGCCAGTATTTTTTCAGACTTGTATGCCTTAAAAGCGGTTGAGCTGGCCTTTTCTAACCTGCTAAAGGTATACTTGGACGGCAATAATATAGCTGCTCGCCAGCTTATGCATGAAGCCTCATGTATGGCGGGCATGGCTTTTACAAACGCCGGCTTAGGTATTACCCACAGTCTAGCCCACGCAGTGGGAGGGAGGTTTGGCATCAGTCACGGCAGATCCAACGCCATCCTATTGCCAGTTGTAATCAGCTTCAATTCTGGATTAATGGATGATTCTACCGATAAGCATGGCCATAGATACGATACTATCGCTGGGATTTTAGGCTTCCAGCTAAAGACAGCTGCAGACCGCATCGGCTGTCTAGTAGAATTGATTAATCGCTTCAATGATCAAGTGGGCATTCCCCCATCCTTTAAAGCCTGTGGAGTGGATAAATCCCTTTACCAGCTAGCAATTGAGGAGCTGGCTGCCAAAGCACTGAAGGATATATGTACCACAGCTAATCCCCGACCAGTTTCCAAGGAACAGCTAGTTCAGCTGCTGGAAAAGGCTTACGAGTAAAAAAATAAGGCTACTGGCTATGCTATCCGCCAGTGGCCTTTTTATTCTTACTTTTTTATTCCTGCATTTATTTAAGCTTAAACTGTTGTGATAATGTATTTAGATTATCGGCCAGGCTGGCCAGCTTATTTGTAGCATTATTGATTTCTGTCAAGGATCTACTGGTACTTTCGGCTCCCAGTGTGATTTGTTGAGCTCCTTGGGAGCTGTGATCAATAGAGGTAGAGACTTGTTCAACAGCCTGATGCACTTCTGTCACTGATTTTATTACTTGCCGGCTCATCTCAGTCACTTTATCTGTCATATGTAAGAAGGCTTTAGCATCCTCTTGGTATCGGTAGCCCACTTGAGCAAACTTCTCATAGTCGTTCCTAACATTCTCATTAATAAAGCCTAGTAGCTCATTGGAGTCACCTACTAGCTTGGTCATTGCCTCCTGAACCTTACCTGTTAGCTGCAAAATATTAGTAACCGTATTGGCTGATTCGCTAGCTAGCTTTCGAACCTCTTCAGCTACTACCGCAAAGCCTCTTCCTTGTTCTCCAGCTCTGGCTGCTTCGATGGCCGCATTTAATGCCAACAGATTAGTTTGCTCTGCAATGCCAGAAATGGAGTCAGCTAGAGTAGAAATTTCTTTGACTACTTTAGCTTCCTCAATGGCTTTTATCATGCGCTGTTGGATACTCTCATAAATTTGATTTGTGGAATCCTTGGAGCTGTTAGATGATTTCTTTAATTCAATAGCTCTAGCCTCTACCTCTTTAGCTGTTATATTGCCTAACTTTATCTCCTGATCTAAACTCAAAAGATTTGACTGCATCTCCTTGCTAATATCGGTTATTTGCTGTGAAGATGCGGAAACCTCCTCTAAGCTGGCTGAAATTTCTTCTGTAGATGCAGAAACCTCTTCCATGTCTGAAGAAGATATTTCAATGGAGCTGGAAACCTGCTGACTGGAAGTAGCCAGCTCTTCTACTGCCATGCGAATATCTCTGATTACTAGCTCTAGCTTATTGCTCATGTTGTGAAAAGAAGCTGCTAAAGACCCTATTTCATCCTTCTTCTGCAGCAGCTCTGGGGGCACTTTTTGGGTTAAATCCCCTTGAGCAATTACCTCTGCCAGCTGAGCTATCTGGGATATAGGCCTTGCTATAAGTTTGCCCATGATGCCAGCTACAACAATGCCGATAATGACAATGACCCCAGTAAAAATCATTAGATCAGTGCGCATTTTAGCTAGACCTGCTAGAACCTCATCCTTAGGAGCTGTTACACCTAAAGACCAATTGGTGCCCGGCACAGGCGCAAAACCTACATATAAATTGCTTTCATTTAGGCTGTATTCACCAAATCCTTTTTCCCTGACAGCCATTCGCTTTACTTGATTTGCTAGGGACTGGAAGGAAGGGTCTTTTTCTGCATCCTTTATAACATTGAGCTGCTGTAAAACATAGCTAAATTCCGGATGGGCAATATAAGTACCATTAGAGCTCACCATAAAGGCATAGCCAGTCCGACCAAATTTCACATCATTAGTTATGTTGCTTAATTGGGTAGCAACTATCCGCCCTACTAGCACACCTACTACTTCTTTTTCCTCCCGTATAGGCACTGCAACCTTTAGAACAGGTGAATTGGTAACTCTACTGATTATTACCTCAGATATATTAGCTTTACCACCTAATGCTGTTTTAACATAGTCCTCATCACCTAAATATATTGTGGTACCACTAGAATATCTAGCCATCCCATCGGCAGTTACTACAGCAATACTCATGAAAGATGTTTTGCCAATTTCACCATCTATTGCCCTTCTCTGTTCATCCCAATCCATATTAGTAATGGCAGGACTTGCAGCAATCCCTTCTAATTGAGCAATAGATAAGTCTAGTCTTGCTTTAATTGTTTTAGCTACATCCTCTGCCTTTTGAGGCAAGGTCATTTCCACTTCATTAATTAGTGCGTTGGATGCCCTACTTTCCAGCAATAGGCCTAAGGAAGCGCAGGCTATTAGAAGTAAAATACCAAAATAAAATGCTAGCTTATTACCAAGGCTTTTCAATCTCCTTACCTCCTAGCATTAATATGCTGAATTAATATTTAAGCCCCGTCCTAATGCTTAAATATAACATTAGGGCGGGGCTTAATATAGCTTATAGTATTACAGCTCGCTTCCTCTACCCTGAGCTTCTAATAGTTCTTTTACTAGCCACTCAGCAATTGTACCGTCGTTGATAAATCTATCCCATACTGGTCTTGTAGCCTTTTTCCACTCTTCCATTTCTTCAGCTGTTAGCTCAGCCACCTGAATTCCTGAATCGATGAATCTTTGCTTTGCCTTATTTTCGTTTTCGTAGGTGATTGCTCGCTGCCAAGCTAAAGCTTCCTTGCCAGCCTCTTTTACGATTTTTTGCAGGTCTGCAGGCAGTGCATTATAGTAGTCTACATTCATTACTAAAATATGCATACAGTAGTTGTGGTCTGTAGTTGCTGCAAATTTAAGAGCCTCGTGATGCTTAGCAGCGTATAATAGGTCAAAGGTGTTTCCTTGTCCGTTAACCGTTCCCTGTTGTAAAGCAGTGAAAACCTCACCCCAAGCTACGGGAACTGGGTTTGCTCCAATAGCATTGGCTACAGCAATTTCCACAGGTGAATCAGTGGTGCGCAATGTCAATCCAGCAAAATCACTAGGAACTCTTATTGGTCTGTTAGTAGTAGTCATCTTTCTGTATCCGAACTCACTGAACATAATGATCTCAAAGCCATCTCTTCTGCTGATATCTATAAAATGTTGGCCTAGCTTTCCATTGTCGATAGCATCATAGATAGCTTGTTGGTTCTCATAAGAGGTGATGTAGGGCAAATCCCAAACCATCCAATCTTTGTTGAAGTTAGCCATGTTAGGGGTAGATGCTGAGGACATTTCTAAAGTACCCGCCTGAACTGACTCGTGAGTTACTCTGTCGCTACCTAGAATAGCTGAGTCGTAAATCTCAATTTGAATTCTGCCGTTAGATTTTGCTTCCACGATTTCTTTGAACTTCTCATAGCCTAGTGTAACGTTGTTGCCAGGAGCCATTGGGTGACCAATGCGAATCTTGTAAACTTTTTCACTATTATCGGCAGGCTTACCCGCATCTTTTCCCGAACCGCCGCCACAACCTGTAAGCACCAGTGACATCATTAAAACAAAGCATCCTAACAAAAGCACCATTTTATTTTTTTGAACAAACTTTGACAATTGTTTCTCCCCCTTTTTTGTAAGAACATATTTGAAAAAAATTTGCTGCATGCCTTGCTAGATTCAATTCTTTTGTCAATTATTCTAGCTTATCACCTCCATAATAAATTACTTATATGTCCTTGTAAAGCTAATGCCATGTGCCAATTTATAGTCTGTTAGGTAAATATAGGGATAGCACTGGGATGTACATAATTAGCAAAAGCCCTATAATCATGATAATCAGAAAGGGTATTACTGCCCTAACTAGTGGCCCAAATTTCACATCCGATAGTCCACTGGCTACGAATAAGTTTACCCCTACTGGTGGCGTAACAAAACCGATGGCCAGGTTTACTACCATAATTACTCCAAAGTGAATCAGGTTGATGTCTAGCGCCACTACTATGGGCAGTAGGATTGGCACTAGGATCACTATAGCTGCTAAAGCCTCTAAGAAGGTTCCGATAAACAACAGGAAGGCTGATATCATAAACAGGATAATCACCGGTTTATCTGAAACTGATAAAATAGCTGTGGCAATAGCGTTGGGAATTCTCTCTACAGTCATTAAATACCCAAACATGGTGGCTGTAGCCATTAGGGCCATAATAACTCCAGAAATCACTGACGCATCTATAAGTGCTTTGGGCAAATCCTTCCACTTTAGCTCCTTGTAGACAAACAATCCTATAATTAACCCGTAAAAGGCTGCTACAGCTCCTGCTTCCGTGGGAGTCATAAATCCACCATAAATTCCACCTAAGATAATAAAGGGTACTGCTAAAGCATATTTTGCATCCCAAGAAGCCTTTAGGAGACCTTTCAAGCTGCGTTTGCGGTCTGAGCCCTTCCAGCCATTTTTCTTAGCTATTAGATAAGCTACTAGCATTAATAATAAACCAATTAGAATTCCTGGAATAATTCCCGCCATAAACAATCTACCCACAGATTGCTGGGCTGCTACTCCGTAGATGATAAAGGGGTTACTGGGTGGTATCATTACCCCGATAGCGCCAGCACAAGCAACTAAGGCTGTAGAATAGGCCTTGGAGTATCCTCTTTCAATCATTGCAGGAATAGTGATAGCTCCAATTGCAGCCACTGATAGCTGCAAACATCATACAGGTGGCTACTGTCACCAGGGCATATCCCCCGGTAAGACCTCCTAGGAATTCATCTGCCACATTTAATAGCCTTTTAGAGAGTCCACCAGCCCCCATAAATACACCGGCAGCTACGAAAAAGGGGATGGCCAGCAAGGGAAACTTATCTATGCCCGTGTAGGCGAATTGGGCTACCATGCTCAGACTAATTCCCTTAGTATTCATGATGGTTATCACCGTGGCCAGTCCTAGGGCAATAGCAATTGGTACACCAATAGCTACAAAGAAAATTAGTGATAAAAACAGTAATACTTTTGCACTGAAGTTAAGCCAAAGGAATAGGAACATACACAGAGCTGTAATAGCAACACATATTATAGTATCCTTTAGTTCCACAGAACGGATAGTTCTATATAGGTCAATAACTAGTCGTACCGTCATCAACCCAAAGCCGATAGGCAGGATCATATATGGAATATAGTAGGGTATTCGCAGCGCTGGGGTTAGTTGCACCCGCTGCATCTGCATTTGAATTAGGTCTACTCCATATTTAAAGATAACAGCACAGAAAAACAAGAAGAATAAGTTTATTACTATCCAGCCGGATGTCTGCCATCTTTGGGGCAGCATGTTGTAAAATGCATCCATCCTAATATTGCTGCGATTTTTTATGCCATATGAAATGGAGAAGTAGGAAATATAGATGAAGATAAAGCGAGCAACCTCACCAGCCCACTCATTGATTCTGAGATAGTTTGGCATACCTAACCCAGTGATCAAATAGCGATTTATGGTGTCCGCGGTAATGATCAGGATCATGCTGAGCAAGCCAATAACTAGTATAGGTTTTTCCAGGTTTTCTTCCAGATAGTTAAATATTTTACCAACACTTGTCATACCCATCTGTCCTTTCTATTAAATTAGTTCTACATTTTGGCTGTTCTTCAAGCAGGCAGCATTGGCTTCGTCGGTGTCAACATGCATTTCCAGCTTGTATTTGTCACTTACCCGAACCAACACCTCAAAAAATGCCAAAGCCCTTGGTCCCAACACCTTTACATTGACCCGTTCTCCATCCTTAAGCCCAAACCTGACTGCATCACTGGTGTGCATGTGGATATGCCTTGCAGCAATAATAGTTCCTTCTGGAATGGTAACTGATCCCTTTGGCCCTACCAGGGTAACGCTGGCCGAGCCTACCAGGTCCCCCGAATCCCGAATAGGGGCCTTGATGCCCAGCTTAAAACAGTCAGAAACAGAGATTTCTACTTGGGTTTTACTGCGGGTAGGCCCTAAGATTCGCACATCTTCGATTACTCCATTGGGGCCTACCAGTGTCACCTTTTGCTCACTGGCATATTGTCCCGGCTGGGACAGGTCTTTAAGCTTTGTTAGCTGAAAATCAGAACCAAATAATATAGCCAAATCCTCACTGGACAAATGTACATGTCGATTAGATATGCCAAGGGGTATTTGTTCTGGATGCTGGTGATTCTGTAATTCTCTGATCACTGCTTCGGTAATAGTTTGAATTAGTTCATTTGTACTCATAAAATCACCGCCTTTACTTCATGCTATCCGTACATTTGCAGCTTCTGCAGCACTTGCCTCACAGCTCCTGCAATCTGATCCGGGTCAATTTGGCAGGCTGCAGCTTTTGAGCTGTTCTCATTAGCTGGTACACTTACTTCTGTCCTTCTAATCCCGTAGGCCAATCTCTTCACATTTACTAAATGCTGGGGGCCTAAATTTTCTGAGATACTACTGCCTGCCCAGGTTCCACAGCCTAAGGTTAAAGAGGGCAATAGTCCAGTGGTATAGCCAATAGCTCCTAAGGCAGAGGGCGTGTTCACCACAATCCTAAACACTGGCTTTTTGATAAACTCCCGGATAATCTCATCGTCCTGGGAGTGGATAGAAAAGGTGTGTCCAATTCCCCCTAGCTTTAGTAGTTCTATGCTTAGATGGCAGGCTTCCTCCCAGTCTTTAACAGTATAGAATCCTAATACAGTAGTAAGCTTTTCATGGGATAGGGGATAATCGGCACCGTAGCCCTCTAGGGGAGCTACTAAAAGCTTGGTATCCTGGGGAACAACAATGCCTGCTTTTTGGGCAATAACTGTTGGAGCTTTACCAACTAGAGCTGGATTCATGCCTCCCTTGGGAGTCATCACTACCTGGCTGACCTTTTTTGTTTCTTCCCCATTGAGAATGTATGCACCCTGAGCCTTAAGCTCTCTCAGCACCTGCTCAGCAATAGCTTGATCAGCCAAGATAGCCTGCTCTGATGCACATATCATTCCATTGTCAAAGGTCTTGCTTTCAATAATATCTTTTACGGCATTTTTTACGTCAGCAGTTTTCTCAATATATGCTGGAACATTGCCAGGTCCAACTCCGAAGGCCGGCTTGCCTGCACTGTAGGCCGCCTTCACCATTGCCGAGCCTCCAGTGGCTATAATCACCGATATTTCATTGGCGTGCATCAGCTCATGGGTAGCCTTCATAGATGTTTTTGATACGGCACTGATCAGGTTTTCCGGCGCCCCAGCCTTTACAGCCGCCTCCTGCAATAGCTGCACTGTGGCATTGCTGCATTTTACCGCATTGGGGTGGGGCGAGAACACGATGGCATTGCCTGCCTTAACTGCACAGATAGCGTTGTGAATAATAGTGGATGTGGGGTTAGTGGTGGGAATGATCCCTAAAATTACGCCCACAGGCACTGCTACTTCCACAACCCTAGTTTTGCTATCCTCCTTAATCACTCCAGTTGTTTTAATATCCTTGATACTATTGTAAACATCCTGGGATGCAAAGATGTTTTTTATTACCTTGTGCTCAAAAACTCCATATTTTGTTTCATCAACAGCCATTTTCGCCAGCCATTGGGCGTTTGACTTGACTGCTTCTACCATAGAAACTAGTATAGCATCGATTTGCTTTTCCGAAAAATCTGCAAAGGCTTCCTGAGCTGCCTTTGCACTGCGGGCCAAATCTCTAGCTTCCTGGATGGAACTAAGATCGTAATCTAGGGCCACTATAACCATCCTCTCAATCTATAAGTTAGCCTTTTTGGCTAGGACTTTAATTAATTGCTCCTTTGATGCCTTAGAAATTTCTCTTCCCTTAAGCCCAATATCCTTCCTCTTTCGAGCAAGCTGCCTTAACTCAATAACTGTCAGAGCTTCCCAATCTTCTTCAGGCACCTGGGGAGCTATTGTAGCCTCTTCTACTGCTTTAGGGCTTAAGCTTGGCTCGGTGGTGTCAAAGCAAATGGGAATAATCTTTTCTACCTGGTCATCAAGTCTGGGAATTACATGAGCTGACCGCAATATTCCTACCTGCTGCACCGCAGCTGCAGCTGATTCCACTGCTGATTTCACAGCGCCCACATCTCCAGTTACCGTTACCATCAGTAAGCCACCACTGGTAAATTCTTTGCCTACAAGCCTTACATTGGCTGACTTAAGCATAGTATCTGCTGCAACGATGGCTCCAATCATACCTCTAGTCTCAATCATCCCAATTGCCTTCTCAGCCACTTTTTTCAACCCCTATTGCTAAATTGTCATACTATGCTAATACTATTTAGATAAGATGGTTTCAACCTCACTGTGGGGGCGGGGAATCACATGGACAGCTACCAGCTCTCCTACTCGTTTAGCTGCAGCAGCACCTGCATCGGTAGCCGCTTTAACAGCTCCCACGTCTCCTCTAACCATAATTGCCACTAATCCTCCACCAACTAATTCCTTTCCAATTAGTGTTACATTTGCTGCCTTAACCATAGCATCTGCCGCTTCCACTGCACCAACTAATCCTTTTGTCTCAACCATTCCTAATGCTTCCTGTTGCATTTTTTATTCCTCCT
>CAYVRD010000048.1:0-16319 GCA_964454195.1 uncultured Clostridia bacterium | reverse complement strand
AACTGGTCATTTTTAACCCGGCGGTGGTGGTCAAATTTAAACCGGCGTTGACACCTTCTCTATAATAACTACAAACTATAATAAATGCAATACTTAATAAATTGAAGTATTTTACTGTTAATTTTAAGAGCTCTGAAAAAGTAAAAAAGGCCGCTAATTACAAGAATTAGTTAGCCTTTTCTGAAAAAAACAAAGCGTTGTTCTGTGAAGCTTTAACTAGGTTAGTTTTTAGCTTTAAAGGTCTTGCAGTCAGTTTCTTCAATTCGCTGCGCCTGCTGAGAATGGGTTACTACATAGATGCTATCTGCATTACAAGCATTTCCTTGGCCCCAATAAGTACAGTTCTGAACTTCGCATTTAACGTCTTTAGCCATGTTCCTTCACCTCCTCCTAGGAATATATTTTGCAGTATAATTTTTTTTATACCATCAGAAGGAAAAATGCATCTTTTGGTGTAATTGATTAGGTGTAAATTGTTATAAGGAAATTTATCAGGAGGTAGCCATTATGTCTTTAAAAGCTATTTTTATCACTTCTATCCTTTCGTTAGCTGCCTTATCATTACTTAGCTTAGGAGCAGTTTTCTATAATATTGACCTTTCTTCTTCCACGATAATTTTAGGTATGCTCCTGGTTTTTCTCATCTCCATAGTTGCAATCCAGTCATTGAACAAGCGCTTGTTCAAGCCTATTACGCAAATCATCGCTTTAAATGAATCTATCCTCAAAGGCAACTTTACTACTGATAAGATAGCTATAGCTACCAATGATGAATTAGGACAGCTAGCTGAAACCTGTAATAGTATCTTAGATAGCCATCATGATGTTATTACCGAAATTAGTAATACTGCTCAGCAGGTGCAAGCTTCCAGCAAGGAGTTGGTATCATCTGGAGAGCAGGTGGGTTATTCGGCAGGTCAGGTAGGTACAGCTATTGAGCAGGTAGCTCATGGCTCTATAGAGCTGGCTACCCAAATATCTGAAGCTGCAGCAAGCATTGAAGACTTAAGTGAGCAGATTTCTTTAGTAGACAGTAAGTCTAATGCTATGTTTTCCTCGGGAGAACAGGTAATGAGCAACATTGCCCTAGGAACCAAGTCTGTTTCCCAATCTAATGGTCAAATGCAGTCTATTATTACTAAGGTGGGAGGGGCGTCTGATACCATTAAGGCATTGGGCGAAAAATCTGCCGCCGTTGGCAACATCGTCACCCTAATTAACAGTATTGCGGAGCAAACAAATTTGCTTGCTTTGAATGCGGCCATTGAAGCTGCCCGCGCTGGAGAAAATGGTCGGGGCTTTGCCGTCGTGGCTGAAGAAGTGAGAAAGCTTGCTGAGGAATCGGCTGCTGCAACAGAGCAGGTATCTCAGCTGATACTAGAAATACAAAATGGCATTTCTTCTGCTGTCAGCAGTATTGAGACTGGCATGAAGGAGGTTCATGCTGGTTCTACTGCAATTAAAAACACTGGTGAGGTTTTTGATGAGATAAAAACTGAAGCAGACAAGCTGTTACAGCATGTTAATTATGTTACCAAAAGCTCTATAAGTATGGCTAGTAGCAGCAAGCAGGTGGACCAGGCAATACGCAAAATATCTAGTGTTAGCGAAAGCTTTGCAGCCACCTCTGAGCAAGTAGCTGCCTCCAGCCATGATCAGATTAAAGCTACCGATGAAATAGTTTTATCCGCCAAGCATTTGGCAGACATGTCTAATCGCTTGTCTAGTATTGTAAGTAAGTATAATTTATCTACAGGAATTCGCTGGACCCAGGCTTTGGCAGTAGGTGTGCCTTTAATCGATAGCCAGCATCAGGAGCTGTTTGAAAATATTGATAAGCTTCTTAAGGCTTGTAATGAAGGTAGGGGTAAGGAGTACGTTGATCAGATAGTACAATTTTTACAAGACTACGTGGTAAACCATTTTGGACAAGAGGAATCTTATATGCAGCAATATAGCTATCCAGCTTATGCTGCTCATAAGGAGCAGCACACCAAGTTCATTGAAAGCTTTTTGAAGCTCAAGGAAAAATTAGAGGTGGAGGGTGTCAACAGTACCTCTACTATTTACATTAATAAAATAGTAGTAGATTGGCTCCAGGATCATATAAACAAAACAGATAAGGCTTTAGGAAAGTTTTTAAAGGACAAGTTGTAAAAAAGTGAAATAAAAGGGAGAGTTGTCTACCACAACTCTCCCTTTTTATTAGCACATAAAATACAGCTTTGCATTTGAGCTGATGCATTAAAAGCACCTTCGCATTCACTGCAAATCTGCTTAATCCCCTTGGCTAATATCTGGGGCTCATTATTCAAAAGCCCCCCTATTTTGCTTTCCTCCATACTTAAGCTCTTATAAAAACAAATATCTACGCAAAGCTTGCATCCTACGCATTGGCTTTCTCGATGCAGGAGCTGGTTTTCCTCAGCATCTATAGACAAGGCCTGCTGGGGGCAAAGAACTACACATGCTTTACACAGGTAACAGGTTTCTACTAGAGCTGGCTTTTGACGATGGGGAATAGCCTTTGATTTCTCTAGCTCTCTTTTACTGAGAATTGTCTGGAGTAGCTGTAGCTTGTAGGAGCTGGGCAAATTAGTCCCTTCCCCTTGCTTCAGCTCTGCAGCTTCTCCAAAGCCTTCTCTCACTATTTCAGATGCTTCTTCAGTTGCCACCTTAGGGATCTTTTTTAGCCCTCCGAAAATGCTGGCAAAGAACTGGCGGCGCTCCAGGTTTATTTCCTTTTCCTCTGGCAGCTTTGATACAAAGCTAATACCATCGTCAGGCAGGAAATTGCCTGACAACAGCTGTTCCATCTGCTGCAAGCCTATTGCAAATTGATTGCCACCACTCTTAATAATACATTCTTCACATTTGTCATTGCTATACAAAACCTCTATCTTATTAGGATTACAGTATAGTGCCAATATCATCTCCCGAGAAAAACTTCCTAGACAGGGTACAATAACACCATTAAAATTCTTAGGCTTTTGCTTCTCGCAGGCAATATACAATGCTTTTTTAGGAGCTTTATCATTAAGCATATCTAAAAGCTCCCTTAAGGAGGGAGCTTTTAGCTGTATTGCTTCAGTGGGACATACTGCTGTACAGAGACCGCATTCTTTGCAGCTTTCGTTTAAGTGAACACCGTCAAAGCTCACAGCTATACCCTGTACTGGACACACATCCTGACATAGGCTGCAGCTGCTAAGATGGGACCTGACCTTACAGCATCTTTTCTGATCTACCATCAGCTTGCCCATATGATAGCTAACTAACTGAGCTAATCTTTCTAGGTTTAACACAGCTTATGCCTCCTAACGGTTAACACCCACATGCTTTAGAATAAGCTACTCCGGCACAGGCTAGGCAAACTATTTGTCCGTTAACCATGCGAACTCTACTTTCCATAGCCCCTTCTCCACAGCTACTACAGATTATAGTAGGATAAATTTGAGCTTTTTTGGGGAACTCAAGCTCTACAAGCTCAACCTTAGCAAACTCCTCCGCAGGCAGCTCTCTTATCTTTTCTGAAATTTGCTCATGCTTTTCCCAAAATAGCTCCTTTTCCTCAGCTGTAGCAGTACCAGCAGAAAGCTTCTCCCGCAGCATCTGATGCTCCTCATCCCTGCCTACTGCCCCTGGTTTAACAGCTACCCTTACAGCCTTTCCAGTGCGGCGGTTGCCAAAGATATATACCTGCTTGCCATAATCCTTTAGAAACAGGTTTCCTTTGCCTATTGTGCAGCCAGTGACTACTTGCACTCCGTCCACACTGCAAGCATCATTTTCTGCTATGGCAAACAGCTCTTCATCCATAGCCCTGGCAATGTCCAGCTTTTCTAGAGCTATCACTGCAGCTTTATAGCCAAGAGCAAGACCTGGACAGATGTGTCCATGAAAATCAACACATTTTTCCCACAAGGTAGGTTGCTTGCACATTTTAAATCATCTCCCATTATTTTACTCAAAATATATCATTTTTTTGGTCATTCCCCCATCAACAATGATGTCTGTCCCAGTAACAAAGCTATTGGAAGGGTCGGTAAGGTAAAAGCAGGCTTTGACCACATCTGCTGGCCTTCCCACCCTTCTAGCCGGATGCTGCAGGTGTTCAAATGAAGTAAGCTTCTGATAATCACCTGTTTCTATCCATCCGGGTGACACAGAGTTAACTCTAATGTAGTCGGGAGCTAAAGATAAAGCCAAGGCATGGGTTAATGCGTTTAGCCCACCCTTAGAAGCAGAATAGGATTCTGTATTGGCTTCAGACATGTAAGCCCTAGTGGAGGATATGTTGACAATAGATCCACCTCCAGCTTTTCTCATTCCCAGAGCAGCTTCTCTGGCACATATAAAGGGAGCTCTCAGATTTACATTTATAACCTGATCCCATTCCTCTATGGTTAGTTGATAGGGGCTTTTACGTACCACCAAGCCTGCATTGTTAATCAAAATATCAATACGATTATAATTGTTTAGAATATTTTGAAAAACCGTAGGAATACTTTGAGCACAGGCTAAGTCAATAGCAGCAAAGCTGGCCTTCCCACCTTGGGCAACAATCCCTTCTGCCACCTCTTGACCTGTTGTATCTTTGTCTAACAAAACTACTGTAGCACCACTTTCAGCGTAAGCTTTGGCAATATAGCTGCCGATGCCCTTAGCTGCTCCTGTAACCACTACTATCTTATCAGTAAAGATCATCCTAAAACTTTAAGAGATTTAAGCCTATTTCATCGCTAAACGCTCTATCTACCTCTCCATCCATAGCTTGTATTACAATTTCAGCGGTAGCACTTACCACTGCTGAGTTTAGGTGTCCACCAAGAGTTTCATACTTGGCATTTGATAAACAGGCATGAAGGTGCAAATAGGTTTCACCCTTCATGGTAGTAATGTTTCCCATTAAGCCAGATATTTCGTGATCTCCCACCAGCTCAGTAGAGTGATATGTCTTAGTGCCAGTCTCAAATAGGCCTATAGTAGCTTTTCCAACTGCACCAATTCCATTAATATAACCTAGCTTAATTCCCTGGGCTGTACAAAAGTCTTTTAGAGTGGCAACTAGCTCCTCACCCTTCTCAAGCCTGATAATATACTTATCTCCAACTTTTCTAAATTCCATAATAAATCCTCCTTTGACTAATAGTATAATTATATTATTTTCTTCTCTCCCTTCTATTTCCCTTCCTTAAAAGCAAAATAACTGCTAATGAGCTCTAAAAATAAACTGCCCCTATCTATTTGACAGGGGCAGTTTTAAGCTATCTCTCTTTACTCTATTCTATTAGTCCTCCATAGTGGACAGGTCACCAGTTGGCAATCCCAAGTCCCAAGCCTTAAGTACTCGACGCATAATTTTTCCACTGCGCGTCTTAGGTAGATTTTTTCTAAACTCTATCTCTCTTGGGTAGGCATGGAAGGCAAGATTTTTCTTAACATGCTCTTTAATATCTTTTAATAGCCCGTCATTAGGCTCATAGCCATCGCGCAGGGTTATAAATGCTTTAATAATCTCTCCTCTTTCTCGATCAGGCTTTCCAATTACTCCAGCCTCTGCCACAGCAGGGTGCTCAACCAACGCACTTTCTACCTCAAAGGGGCCAACACGATGCCCAGAAGTATTGATAACGTCATCGGCACGCCCTACGAACCAGAAATATCCTTCCTCATCCATGTAAGCAGTGTCACCGCTGGCATACCAGCCTGGAATCTTAAAGTACTCATTGTACTTGTCAGGGTCCTTCCACAGCTGACGCATCATCGATGGCCAACCTGGCTTCAGGGCAAGGAATCCAACCTCTCCAGGAGGCAGCATCTCACCCTTATCGTTAACTATAGCAGCTTTAATTCCTGGAAAGGGCTTGCCCATAGAGCCAGGCTTGATAGGTACACATGGATAATTTACTATCATCATAGAACCAGTTTCTGTCTGCCACCATGTATCATGTATTGGAGCTGGGTAAATATTGATGGCCCAGCGAATAACTTCTGCGTTCAATGGTTCTCCTACACTACAGATATGACGTAAAGAGCTAAAATCACATTGCTTCGTCACATCATCTCCAGCCTTCATCAATAGCCTTAAAGCAGTCGGTGCTGTGTACCATATAGTAACCTTGTTTTCATCAATTATTTTATACCAAGTAAGAGCGTCAAATCCTCCTTCGTACACTACCATGGAAGCCCCGTTTAACCAAGGTCCATAAGTCCCATAGGAGGTACCAGTGACCCACCCTGGGTCAGCTGTGCACCAATAAACATCATCTTCCTGTAAGTCTAATACCCACTTAGAAGTCTGATAGTGGCCCACCATAGCCTTGTGCACATGAACTACACCCTTTGGTTTGCCAGTGGAGCCTGAAGTGTAGTGCACAATAAAGGGATCCTCTAAATCCATTGGCATTACATCAAAATCAGGGCTTTTATCCTTAGTTAATGTCTCATAGTCTACCAGCTTAAAATTATAGTTTGCAAGCTCGGCTGTTTGAGTAGCTGCCAATTCCCGCTCACCTTCAGACGTGACCATTACAATATATTTTAAATCAGTTAAGGAGTCACTAATTTGCTGAATTCTCTGCCATAGCTCTGGTGTTGTCACTAGCACCTTAGCTTTACTGGCAATCAATCGATCCTTAACAGCTTCAGGTCCAAAAGCTGAGAACAAAGGTCCAAATATTCCTCCAATTTTAGGAACTGCCAAGGCAGTGTAAAAAACTTCAGGTATTCTAGGTAGGAATGCGAATACTCGATCTGTCTTCTTTACACCTAAGTCTAGTAAGCCTTGTGCCAGCTTATTTGAGGCTTGGCGTAGCATGTCAAAGGTTATTTCCTCTCTAGGCTTACCCCCATCAGGAACGTAGTACATTGCCACCTTATCTTTCTTATTACCCTTGCAGTGACGATCCACCGCTTCATAAGAAATGTTGTATTTACCTCCACCTAAGCCCTCAAAATCTAGCAGAGTCTTTTCATAGTTAAAGTTGGCACATGTTTCATCATAGTTTTGTAAGTTCATCTTCGCATATTTTTTATAAATAATTTCCTGTCCATCTTCTCTAATTGCAATTGCCATACCAATCACTCCTTAAAAGCTGCCAGCAGCTATTTTTTGTTATTTTCTGATAATTCAGTATGTTTAGATTATAGTCTCTTTAGAGAAAAAAAGATAGTTTTTTTCCTTTAACGGTAGATTTTAAGGTTAAGTAGTAGCTATGGAAATTTAAGCGGCCTCTGATTTTTGTAAAGATAAAACAGAGGGAGCCACTGCTGATGTTTTTATCAGTCTAGTGGCTCCTTTATATTTATGCCCGCCATTTTCATTAAATAAATAGCGTTTCGTGTTTTGGATAAACCTGACCTCAGCTTGTAATCAAAGCGAATTTCCCCATTAGTAAAGTATTCCTCAAAGTGATAATTTTTGACCTTAGGGTTTTCCTTCTCTAATACACCTAGCTCTAAATCATGGGTAGATACCATTCCGCAAGCATCTAGCTCACTGAGCTCGTTAATGAGCACCTTTGCTCCCATATGTCTATCTATTGAATTTGTACCTTTAAATATTTCATCTAGCAGAAAAAATATTTTTTTGCCCTTCTTAGCCGCTTCTACTATTATTTTAATCCTCAACAGCTCTGCATAAAAGGATGAAATATTTTTTTCCAGATTGTCGCTTACTCTCATACAAGTATAGATATCCATCAAAGAACAGGTGTAGCTCTTAGCATAAACTGGTGCTCCAATATGGGCTAATACCAAGTTAATCCCTGCTGTTCTAAGCAATGTGCTCTTCCCCGACATGTTAGAACCTGTTATTAGTAAAATTTTTATGGGATTATTAAAGTTAATATCATTGCTGACTCCTGCCTCTCCCAGCAAGGGGTGAGCTATTGAATCAGCTCTAAAGCTTTGAGTCTCCTCCCCAATAGTTGGATAGATCCATTGGGGATTGTCACAGCCTAATACTGCTAAGCTTGAAAGGGCCTCCATTTCACCTAATCCTTGAATCCATTTGTCTAGTTGTGAACCAGACTGCCGCTTCCATTTTTCCATAGCTATAAGGCATTGATAATCCCACAGCAAAAGGATATTTAGTAGAAAGTACAATTGGCCGTATCTCTGAGACGCAAAATCAATGATGCTTTCCAGCCTTGCCATTTGAGCAGATGCAGGTGGGCCTTGAGCTACTATTGGTTTTTTAATCTCTTTTAATAGCTCAGCTTCAAATTGCTCTTCTTCCCATTTCTTTAGCATGACATTATAGGTTTTTAAAGAGTATTTATAGCTGCAGGCAGTGTTTAATGAGCTACTTCTTTTTTTGTTGCCAGGAATCAGCAGTAGCATCTGCAGAGCAACAGCTATCCCAGGTAAGTAGTATGAAATACCAGGAAAGATGATGCTGGCTAAAATAAGCATAAGGGTAAAGGCAGGGAGTACTTTCACCCCTATCTTAAACCAGTCCTTTAAATACAGCTCTTCCCTTGCCTGCACCCACTCTAATAGCTTGTCAGGATTATCTTGTTTATCTCTGATCATCCCTTCAGCCTGAAAGGCCTGTCGCCAATCTAGCTTTATCACCAGCTCCTTAATGGCCTCTTGTCTTCGGACAATCTCTGACTTAGACCCACAAGGCTCTTTAAGTATCTGAGCAAGACGTATACGTCCAAAAGGGGTAGTAGTGTTATTTATCATCTGAAAGAGGGAGCCATTGCCAAAGATATCTAAATCTTGAGCGTAGCTATGATTTTCATCTGAAAATTCCTGACCAGTGTCAGAAAAGCTTTTCCAAAACCCCTTTAATCGTTTCAACGAAAGATGATTGATATTCTGTAAGGCATGATAATATCCTTTCTCATCAAGAGCTGTCTGGTGTTTAAATATTAGAAATATAAAGATGACGGCAAAAGCAATAGCTATAATTACAGCATAAAAATAGCTTTCCACTATAGTAAGGTATATGCTTATTCCTGCACCACCAGTAAAAGTAGCTAGACGCAGGTTGCTTATTTTGTCTACTTGAGCAGAATATTTATCTACCAATTCTCTGTATCTATCCTGATTATATTTATAGATGCTTGCAGCATCACTAGTTTTCATAGCTGTCTCCTACAAATTGGGTAATTTTATAATCTGGCCTATTCTCAAGGAATCATTAGTCAAGCCATTAAAATCCTTTA
The DNA here is from genome assembly GCA_964454195.1 of uncultured Clostridia bacterium. Taxonomy (GTDB): domain Bacteria; phylum Bacillota; class Desulfitisporia; order Desulfitisporales; family JAWSUQ01; genus CAYVRD01. Next base: position 7,140 of record CAYVRD010000048.1, on the reverse strand, counting down.
TTTGCTCCACAACATTTCTGTTGTATTTTCTCATACTAATACTGTAGAGTGTGTCACCAGCTTTAACCTCATAGCTTATATAGGCCACTGGCGTCTCTTCGTCTATCCTTTCGATGACAGGCTGCTCCAGCTCAGGCTCATCTGGAGGCAGGCTAGGTGGAGCCTCTGTCACTGGTGCATTAATAGCAGGTTTTTCCTGATTATTATTATTGGCACCTGACCACTCCACTTTGGATAGAAACTGTGCAAAGCTAGCAAAGGCAAAGCCTAAAGCAATGCAGGCTACAAGGATTCCTGTCCTCATTAGATATTTTTTCTTATTTTCGCTTGATATAAACTGTGCCGGTAGTTTTTTTTCCTTTTTAAGGTCATCAATTCTTAAGACCATCAGGGAAATATCATCACCTTGGTTCGTAGCCAATTGGTTTCTCAAGGCATTTGCCATCTCCAGAGCTGTAGCTTTATCAGACAACTCCTCAGCAATAGCTTGCTGGTCCAGCAATTCAGTGAGCTCGTAGCTACAGAGCACCAGTATATCCCCTTTTTTTAAGGTTAGCGGCACACCCAGGTAATCAGCTCTTCCCTCAGTAGGCTTAGAAAAGACCCCATCTCTAATAAGATATGCTCCACTCCCTTCCATTGAAAGCAAGAGAGCATTTTCCCCAGAGATGATAGCTAGAGCCATGGGATTTCCGGACCAGCCTTCATTTGTTTCTTTAGCGTCTAAATAGTTTAAATAGTTAACCCTAGTTATGTATTCTCTAATAAAGGATATTTTTTTTCTTAAGGGCTTATCTTGGTACTTTTGCTTAAGTATCTGTTCTAAATTTTTCAGACTATCTGAGATGGTCTGCTGGTTGTATGCAGCAAATAAACTCAGACTATCTAAGGAGCCAGCAAAAAACGAAACACCCTGCTCGTAATTTTTCAGCTGGTGTTTGAGGCTTAAATAACAGTTATTAGTTACAGCTCCGTTGATTTTTACCATTTGCCTCTTCCTCCTCATGGATGTTTATTCCATTGTAGCATATCCTGAAAGTTAGGACTAGCAGCAAAAAGACCTGTAACCTCCACTAATTGTTGTTACCCATTGATTAATTTGACAAAGCCTTCAATCCGCTCCTGGTCCACTGTAGTAATATTCTCTTTATCCGAAAGCTCTGGAAGAGCGGCATCAGCCTTGGAAATTTTTTTAATAATAAATTTCTCTAAAAAATTCATCCTGTTAAACCTAAATTCCCCTCCTAGATAATCCTTGGCAACAGCTTTTTCAAGCAGCTGGTGAGGAAAAGCCTCCTTAAGCTGAGCTATGGCTTCCTCCCCTTGTCGCATACAGCAAATAAATAGTCCTAATCTTTTTTCTTCAAGAACAGTTATATTTTTTTCACATAGCTCTCTTATGGACTTGCTTATCCGGCCCGCATAAATAGACCCCCCAATAATCACTGTATCGTAGGGAGAAAAATCTATTGATTTGCTCTTATTCAAATCCTGAAGGTGGACATTGCCATTAAGCCTTTCAGCTATTCCCTCAGCACACATTTTAGTACAGCCATATTTGCTAGTATAAATTATTAATGTGTTCATGATTAATTTAACCTCCTTTACCTATTGCAACAAAACTAGTCATTTATAAAATTTAGGGACATTATACTCCATTTCTATCAGTTCAAAGTTATACCAATTAAAATCTCCATCAGCTAACTTCCAGGTAACTTCTCCTATAGTTGGAATCTTAATTCCACTGAACTCTCGATATTGGCTTAAGGCTATGCTCCAGACCTCCATAGAGTATTGACCATTAAACTCTCCATACCTTTCAGCTTCAAAAGCAATAACCTCTCCTTGCTCATTGATAGTGAATATCCCCCAAGCGGAAATGCCTCCATAGCTCATGGTAGCCTTAGCATTAAAATCATCAATTTCCTCCCATTGAATGTAGTCACTGAGAGCTGCAGTAGGCATCCAGACAATTTCAGCTAAATAGCGTAGCAGGGAGCCTTGGTCTATCTCCTCTCCCCTAGAATCTGCAACAGTGGCTAAAGAAAGGGCTTTAATAAGCATATTTCCTCTGCCATCAACATATTTATCCCTGCCTACAATATGTATAAAAGGTGCTGCAGTTATTTTTGCTTTCCAAATAAAACCAGGTTGCTCTATTGTATTGTACTGCTCTGATTCAGCCCTCATCCAGCCCTGATCTCTTTTCAGCTGAAGTACTGCGCTATGCTTAGAGCGAGCTGTGGAAATGGACTCTTTGCCAACAACTTGGGAAAAGGTTAGCCATCTCTGTACTGTTGGTGGTAGTCCCTCTAAATCAGCCTGCTCAATTCTACTGCTTTTGGTTATTCCTTGGTAGGGTGCAAAAAGATTCTTAACCTCCGCCTCTACCTGTTGGTTGAACTTATGGTTTGCAGCATGAGATATGCCTAATGCCAAAAAAAATATAATTACTATACTGCCAAATCCTATTAATAAAATCCTTCTCACTTGTTAGCCTCCTTAATTGTGTTATCCATTAGTCCATTTAATATTATGGAAAAATGACTATCTATTAAATTATCAACCTGCTCTTGGGGTATGTTTTGCTCAATAATCACCTTGATGATTAGACCAAAGGTAGCAGTCCAAATTACCTGAGCCGTGGACTCAGTATCACAAGGAGCATACCTGCCTAGTCTTTTTCCTCTTTCAATATTTTCGCACAGTGCTTGCATGGTAGGACTGTTTTTGGCAATTCCTGCTCGTAACAGACCTGTTTGCTGTAGCACCTTTGGATTATCATTGAGCATTACCGCCATGTAGTACTGAGGCAGCTCTAAGGCTGCATAAATATATCTAGTAAATACCTCTTTAAGCTCTCTCTCTGGTTCGGCCTCATTTCTTTGCACTGAGCGCACTGTCATCAATATCTTTCTATAGCCTTCTGCCACTAGAGATTCTACCAGCTGATCTTTATCCTTAAAGTAGTGATAGACAATGGCGGGAGAGTAGTCCAAGGCCTTGGTGATTTTGCGAATAGACAGATTCTTAAATCCCTCCTTGGCAACAATTTCTCTTGCCGCATCTAAAATAGCGCCCCTTACCTCTTCGTGTCTACGTGTTTGTCTCTCTTTCATCCCATCTAGTCACCTGCCTAAAATAATTTTAAACAACTACGCCATAATCTTGAACCATGTTCAATATATTTAACAGTGTTTATTTTTATTTCTTTTTTATTGTATTGTAATATTACAAACTTTGTCAATAGGACTTTTATATACTCATGCTGCCTGCTCCTCAAATGTGGCTTAAGAAATGAATAAAGCCAAGAGAGCTGATCAGTAACCTGGTCAGCTCTCTTGGCTTAAATGTCAATAGCCTATTAAATTCAATAATTGTCTGTATTATTTAAATAGCCCGGTAAAATCAAAGGTTGCGAAGTAATCCGCAGGGGTCTCAGCTCTTCTAATCAGATCAGTACTGCCATCCTCTTTAAGCAGCACTTCAGCAGAGCGTAGCTTTCCGTTGTAGTTGTAGCCCATAGCGTAACCGTGGGCTCCTGTATCGTGAATGACTACCAGGTCTCCCTTATCAATCTTTGGCAGCATGCGGTCAATGGCAAATTTATCGTTGTTTTCACATAAGCCACCTGTAACATCATATTTATGATCACAAGGCTGATCTTCTTTGCCCATTACAGTAATATGGTGATAAGCCCCATACATAGCTGGTCGCATCAAGTTAACAGCACATGCATCTAAGCCAATATAGTTTTTGTGAATATTTTTTTCGTGAATAGCAGTTGTCACCAAGCACCCGAAGGGACCAAGCATATATCTGCCCAACTCAGTGAAAATGGCCACATCCTCCATTCCAGCAGGGTGTAAGACCTCCTCATAAGCCTTCCTTACTCCCTCACCAATAGCAAAAATATCAGCAGCCTGCTGCTCCGGGCGGTAGGGAATGCCTATGCCACCAGATAAATTGATGAAGGCAATATGGGCTCCAGTTTCTTTATTTAGCTCTACAGCAGTTTCAAAAAGAATTCTGGCCAGCTCTGGATAGTATTCATTGCCTACTGTATTGCTAGCTAAGAAGGAATGTAGGCCAAAGTGTTTTACTCCCTTTTCCTGCAGCTTTTTAAAGCCTTCCTTTAGTTGAGGTAAGGTGAAACCGTATTTAGCCTCTCCAGGATTATCCATTATTTCGTTATTAATAGAGAATTTGCCCCCTGGGTTGTAGCGGCAGCTAATAGTCTCAGGGATTCCTGCCACTTCTTCTAAAAAGTCGATATGGGAGATATCGTCTAGATTAATTGTTGCGTTTAGCTTAGCTGCCAGTACAAAGTCCTCAGCTGGAGTTGCATTGGAGGAGAACATAATCTCATCTCCGGCAAATCCTACTGCATCAGACATCATTAGCTCGGTTAAAGATGAGCAATCTACTCCGCAACCCTCTTCTTTAAGGATTTTAAGCAAAGCAGGATTAGGTGTTGCCTTTACTGCAAAATACTCTTTAAAACCCTTATTCCAAGCAAAGGCTTTGTGTAAATTGCGGGCATTTTCCCTAATCCCTCGCTCATCGTACAAGTGAAATGGGGTTGGATATTCTTTAATAATCTCCCTAAGCTGCTCTAAACTTACAAAGGTCTTTTTCATTACTATTCCATCCTTCCTTTTACCAGTTCTATTATCATAATTTCATTTTTTATTGATTCCTTTATTATATCTACCAGGTTCTTCTTTTTGGAATAAAGACAGGTAGAGTTATCACCATCCATGATGTCTCCAGTGAGAACATAGCTGGAATCCACAATCAGCCTAATTTCATGGGAGGGCTTTTCTGTATGATATACTGTAGCTCCTGCAAGAACAAAGGGCTGGTTAGTGATTATCACCAGCTTCAAGCCCCTGCTTAGACTATCCTCCAGCTCATGCTGAACAATATCTAGTGTGCTATTTGAAACAGAAAGGTATATCCTCTCCTTAGCTTCAAGTAGCATATTTTTCATCTTATCGATGATGTGCTTGCGTCCTTTAATGGTTATATAGCCTTCGGCAGCTTCTTTTTTATGGGGCATCTTTTTTAAAATATCCCCTTGCATATATTGTAGCTGTCTAATTCGATTGGCACAAAACTCATCCACAGGCACTGGCGTGTAGCGATTTACAGCTCCTTCCACCAAGTACACTGCACCCTTTTCCACTAATCCAGCTAGAGAGGTATAAATATTAGAACGGGATATCCCCGTTAGCTTGGCTACCTCATAGCCTGTTAGTTCCCCCTCAGCAAAAAGAGCCGTATATATGGTAGCCTCTTGCCTTGTAAGATTAAAATTAGTCAATGATTCTATAATATCCATGGCTTAATAACATCACACCTTGTCAAGTAAAACACCATTCTTCCAAATAGTGTTTCTTATTAAGAACACTATATTGCATCTAGTTATATTTGTCAATAGGCCTTGTGAAAATGATTCTTATTATTTTTTGCCAGATTATACTTGCCATATGAAAAGTTGAGTGTTAAAATTATAAAAAGTGATTTTCTCTATCCCCAAGTACATGATTTTAGAGGCAATGAAGTCTCTCGCCATTTTTTGTGGTGAGAGACTTTTATTTTTATAAGGCAGGTGATTAAATTGTTTTCTGTTGTTCTTAAAAAAATTTTTGCAAAGGATGAGTCGTCTGAGCAGGAGAGGGCTACTAGTATTGTCTCGGAAAATTCAATTAACGTAGCTCAAGTAGAGGTGGCTACCAACCAAGTATCTTCTGTAGCTTGGCAGCTGTCTTTAACAGTGGAGGAATCAGAAAAGCTTATCCATAAAGCTTTGCAGGACTCGGAGCAAATCAAGGCTTTATCACATTTGACCAAGTCTAGTGTCGAGCAAGCCAACAAAGAAATTACCTACATAAACGATTTGGCAAAGAAAATCGAGAATAATGCAGATAACCTGAAAAGCACCACCAATCAATCATCTGTAGCAGCCTCTGAAAGCATTAGCGAATTAATTAAACTACTTCAGAGATTTGATACTATCGACAGATCTTATCAGAATATGGTAGAGCAGTTTCAGAGCCTTTCAGCTAAGACTAAAGGGATTGGCAAAATAGCAACCACTGTTAAAGAAATATCCTCCCAAACTAATCTGCTATCCTTAAATGCCTCTATCGAAGCAGCTCGGGCCGGAGTCCACGGCCGTGGTTTTTCTGTGGTCTCTCAGGAAATAGGAAAGCTTGCAGCTCAGAGCAACGTTTCTGCAGAGGAAATTACTAGCCAGCTTAATATGATTGAGAGCTCAATTGCTGGTCTAACAAGTAATATTGAAACTACTAATAATGAACTGGGAGCTTGTGCTTCCATCGCTAAAAAATCTGAAGAAAATTTTTCTATGCTTTCTAGCATATTTCAACAGCTTAACCATATGAGCCAGACTATTTTAGAAGCTTGCCAAGACCAAAGCATTTCTACCCAGCAGCTGCTGCACACCATAGAGAATATTAACCTGTCTTCTATTGAGACTCATACTAAGTCGGAAGAAGTTCAGGGCTCAATTAAAAGTCAGCAGCTATCAGTTCAAGAAATAGAAAAGCTTGTAACACTCTTACGCAGCACTGCTGACGATTTCGCCGCTTTATTAAAGCAGGATGCTCAAGCTGAAAATTGCATTCAGACAAACAATAATCGGACCATCCAGGAAATAACCACCCTTTTAAAGGATAGGCTGGTGAATTCAAGTGCACTCTTTCCCTATCAGCCTCATCACCATAAAGAGGTTTTGACAAATTTACTAAAGTCAAACCCCATGTTGGAAGCAATTTGGACTAACGACAACAAAGGTCGCTTTCTTTTCTCAATTCCCAATGCAGCCATAGCCAACGCCAATGTGAGGGAGTGGTTCCTTCAAGCCAGTAAAGGCACCGAATATCTGTCCCCTATTTACATTTCAGCTATTACAAAGCAGCCCTGTGTAACCTATGCGGTACCAGTTTATCAAAACCAACGCTTAATAGGAGTGCTTGGTGCTGATATTAACGTGAAAGACTCTTCTGAAAGCAATAAAAAAAGCGCCCTTTAGCGCTTTTTTATTGCTTTCCTTTACCTTTAGACTTTTCTTTACCTTTAGGCTTTACTTTTCCTTTAGGCAGATGTTTACAT
>CAYVRD010000047.1:0-16455 GCA_964454195.1 uncultured Clostridia bacterium | reverse complement strand
CTACTAACCAGCTAGTAATTAGACGTATTCCCAATGCTGTATGTGAGAAGTTAAAAGGGAAAAAGGATTTGGGAGTACATACGGAAATGATCACCGATGGAATGATTGAATTAGTCAATGAGGGAGTTATTACTGGTAAAAAGAAGACTCTTCATCCTGGCAAGATTATTGGTGCCTTTGCTGCTGGATCAAATAATTTATACGACTTTTTACATGATAATCCCATGGTTGAGATGCACCCAGTTTCCTATACTAATGATCCCTATGTCATTGGACAAAACAACAAGTTGATTTCTGTTAATGCCAGCATAGAGATAGACTTTCTTGGCCAGTGCGCATCGGAAACTATAGGCTACAAGCAGTTTAGTGCTACCGGAGGCCAAACAGATTTTGCCAGAGGTGCTGTGCGATCTCCTGGTGGAAAGGGGATAATTGCTATTCCCTCTACTGCAAAAGGAGGTGCTATTTCCCGAATTGTACCTACCTTGCAAACGGGGGCAGTGGTTACTACTACTAAAAACGACGTTCACTATGTGGTGACAGAGCATGGAGTTGCTATGCTGAGAGGAAAAACGGGACGTCAACGTACAGAAGCTTTAATAAACATCGCTCACCCTAACTTTAGAGAAGAATTGCGCCAGCAGGCCCGAAAGATGAATTATATCTAAAAAAAATTATATATAAGGAGAGGATTTTATGATTTTTCAGTTATCTGACGAACAGCAAATGATCAAGAAAACCATCAGAGAGTTTGCTGATAACGAGGTCGCTCCGTCAGCAGCGGAGAGAGATGAGAAAGAGGTTTTTGATCGCTCTATCTATGACAAAATGGGCGAGCTTGGTTTTACGGGAATCACCTTTCCGGAAGATTATGGTGGCAGTGATATGGGGTACATTGCCTACGCCATTGCAGTAGAAGAATTGTCTAGGGTTTGTGGATCAACGGGAGTTACCCTGTCAGCCCATGTATCACTGTGCTCATGGCCAATCTATGCCTTTGGTAATGAAGAACAAAAACAAAAATATTTGACACCGTTAGCGGAGGGAACAAAGCTGGGAGCCTTTGGACTAACTGAACCCAGTGCAGGCTCTGATGCCAGTGGTACCAAAACTACTGCTGTACTAGATGGTGATGAGTGGGTGCTTAATGGTAGTAAGATATTTATAACAAATGGTGGTGAAGCAGAGACCTATGTGGTAACTGCTATTACAGATAAATCTAAAGGCAATAAGGGCATAAGTGCCTTTATAGTAGAAAAGGGCACTCCGGGTTTTAAAATGGGTAAAAAAGAGGAAAAGATGGGAATTAGATCATCCCCCACTTATGAATTAGTATTTGAAGACTGCCGCATACCTAAAGCTAATCTATTAGGTGAGTTGGGTCAAGGCTTTAAAATAGCTCTAGCTACCTTGGATGGCGGTAGAATAGGCATAGCTGCTCAGGCTGTAGGTATTGCTCAGGGTGCTTATGAACAGGCATTGAAGTATGCCAAGGAAAGGGTGCAGTTTGGTCAGTCTATTGCCAGCTTCCAAGCGATTCAGTTTATGCTGGCAGATATGGCTGTGAAAATTGATGCAGCCAGGCTATTAACTTATCAAGCTGCATATTTAAAAGAGCAGGGAGTAAAAACCTATGGTAAGCAAGCTGCTATGGCTAAGCTATTTGCATCGGAAGCTTGCATGGAGATTACCACTAACGCGGTTCAAATCTTCGGCGGATATGGATACAGTAGAGAATATCCTGTAGAGAGAATGATGAGAGATGCCAAGATTACACAGATTTATGAAGGAACAAGTGAAATTCAGAGGTTAGTAATCTCAAATTATATCCTAAAGTAAACTCTAGGAGGTAGAGCAATGAATGTAATAGTGCTGGTGAAGCAGGTCTTTAACACGGAAGCGAAGATTCAATTAGATGGTAATGGCCAGATTGAATCTGGTGGGATTGAAAAAATAGTTAACCCCTACGATGAATTTGCCATTGAGGAGGCAGTGAAAATAAAAGAAAGCACTGGGGGAAAGGTGACAGTAGTTACCTATGGTAGCACCGAGAGTACTGATGCTATTCGCCAGGCTTTAGCTATGGGAGCAGATGAAGGGGTGCTAATAGTAGATGAGGGAGACTCAAATAAAGTCGACTCGTCCATCGTTGCCAATGCCCTAGCAGCAGTAATCAAAAAACTAGAATATGATTTGATTATAGGCGGCCAAATAGCCATTGACGATTCAGCTGCCCAGGTTTGTAGTAGAGTAGCGGAAGTGCTTGATTTGCCCCAAATCAATGGAGTGACCAAATTGGATTTTAATGGAGACAAAGTAACTGCCACTAGGGATATTGATGGTGGATCAGAAGTATTGGAGTGCAGGATGCCGGTAGTTATCTCTGCCCAACGGGGATTGAATGAGCCTCGCTATCCTTCTATAAAAAGTATTATGAAGGCAAAGAAAATGATAATAGCCCAACACCCTATTGCCGATCTTGCACTAAATAGAGAGGCAGCAGTGAAAATTCTAAGCTATTCTCTCCCGGAACCAAGAGCAGCTGGAGAAGTAAAAGAGGGCGCTCCTGAGGAGTTAGCAAAAGCTGTTGCCAGCTTTTTAAACAAAAAGGCGCAGATTATCTAAAAAATAGTGACCAAGGAGGAGTTTGCACTATGGCAAGTAATGAGATATGGGTTGTGGTAGAACATCAGCAGAATAAGGTTAGGAAAGTGACCTATGAAATGCTTAGTGTGGGCAAAAGCTTAGCAGAGAAACAAGGGAAAAAGCTTTGTGCCCTATTAATAGGTGACAATGTAGCTAGCTTAACCACCAATTTAAAGGCTTATGGAGCAGATGGGGTATATTTGGCTCAAAATTCCCAGCTGAAGGATTATACAACTGATGCTTATACATGGCTAGTTGCCAACTTAATCAAGGAGCATACCCCCTATTTAGTACTCTTGGGGCACACCTCCATTGGCAAAGACTTAGCTCCTAGAGTAGCAGAGCGGGTGGGAGCAGGTCTTGCAAGTGATGTGATTGGAATCCAGTTAACTGAGGGACAACTGACCTTTACTAGAGCCATCTATGCGGGCAAAGCCTATGCAACCTTGGAGATTCAGGGGGAAACGGCTATGGCCACTGTGCGGCCTAACGTATTTGACTTGGAGGAACAACAGGGTCAAGGCGAAGTGGTAGAGGTCAAGGTGGACCTACCTGACAATACCCTTCGAACTGTTATTAAAGAAATTTTAAAAAGTGCGGGAGAAAGGGTTTCACTAACTGAGGCTAATGTAATTGTCTCGGGTGGCAGAGGGATGAAAGGACCGGAAAACTACAATATTCTGGAGGAATTGGCTGATGAATTGGGAGGAGCTGTAGGGGCATCGAGAGCTGCCGTGGATGCGGGGTGGCGAGCTCATGAGTTCCAGGTCGGTCAGACAGGCAAAACAGTATCACCCAATGTCTATATTGCTTGCGGTATTTCTGGCTCCATCCAGCATTTAGCTGGCATGTCTTCTTCTAAATACATCATCGCCATTAATAAGGACCCAGATGCCAATATTTTCAGCGTTGCGGACTTAGGGGTGGTGGGAGATTTGTTTAAAATTGTTCCCCTGTTAACTGAAGAGGTAAGGGCGATTAAAGGAGCCGGTAACGCTCAGAGTAAGGGGGCTTAAGGATAATGAAGATCAATAAAGTGATGGTAATTGGGGCGGGACAGATGGGCAGTGGTATAGCCCAGGTTATGGCCGCCGCTGGTAAAGAAGTAATTCTCAATGATATCAAGGAAGAATTTGCTCAAAAAGGGCTAGCTGCTATCTCCAAAAACTTAACTCGCAGTGTGGAAAAAGGAAAGATGAGCCAGGAAGAAAAAGAGGATATCTTGGCAAAAATATCTCCTTCTACCTCTCTAGACCATGGTAAAGAGGTGGATTTAGTAATTGAGGCAGCAGTGGAAAACATGGCTGTTAAAGAAAAGGTTTTTGTCCATCTTGATCAAGTCTGCAAACGGGAGACTATTCTGGCAACTAATACTTCCTCATTGCCTATCACCCAGATTGCTGCTGTTACCAAAAGACCTGATAAGGTTATTGGTATGCACTTTATGAATCCGGTACCGGTGATGAAGCTAGTAGAACTGATAAGAGGACTGGCTACATCCCAAGAGACCTATGAAAGCATTAATGCAGTATGTGGTGAAATCAATAAAACTGCTATTGAAGTAAATGATTTTCCAGGGTTTGCAGTTAATCGCATACTTATACCCATGATCAATGAAGCCATCTATGCGGTATACGAAGGGGTTGCCACTCCTGAAGCTATAGACGAATCTATGAAACTAGGTGCTAATCATCCCATGGGACCACTTCAATTAGCTGATTTAATCGGACTTGATACCTGTCTGTCTATTATGGAGGTATTGCATAATGGATTTGGTGATTCTAAATATCGCCCTTGTCCATTGCTGAGAAAGTATGTAGCTGCTGGTTGGCTAGGCCGCAAGAGTGGACGTGGCTTTTATCAGTACTAAGAGTCAAAGGAGGTGCTTATAATGGAATGGGAATACATAAAGCTGGAAGTAGAAAACTCTCTGGGCATTATCACTATCAATCGGCCCAAAAGCCTAAACGCTCTTAACAGCGCCCTATTACAGGAGCTGACCCAGGTGGTACAGCATATCAAGGAAAACCAGACTATTAAGGTAGTAATTGTTACTGGTGCGGGAGAAAAAGCTTTTGTGGCTGGAGCAGATATTGCTGAGATGAAAGATTTGGCAGTAGTAGATGCCCGCAAGTTTTCTGCTCTGGGGCAACAGGCATTTAATGAACTGGAAAATCTACCCCAGCCTGTCATAGCTGCTATCAATGGGTTTGCCTTGGGAGGGGGATGTGAATTGGCCCTGGCTTGTGATATTCGTCTTGCTTGCCATGAAGCGAAGCTTGGTCAACCAGAAGTGGGACTAGGGATAATTGCTGGGTTTGCTGGTACCCAAAGGCTACCACGGATAGTGGGTGCTGCTAGGGCCAAGGAGCTATTATATACAGGTAAAGTAATCAGTGCTCAGGAGGCAGTTGAGTATGGCTTGGTTAACAAAGTAGTAGCTAAAGAAGAGCTGCTAGAAGAAGCCAAGGACATAGCTAATAGTATTTTAAAGAATAGTCAGGTTGCTGTCAGACTAACTAAAGAAGCGATTAACAGAGGTCGGGATTTAGAACAAGCACAAGGGGTTCAACTAGAAGCGGATCTATTTGCCTTGGCATTTAGCCAGGAGGATCAGCGGGAAGGGATGGAGGCATTCTTAAGTAAAAGAAAGCCTAATTTTGCCTAAAAGTTTTTATATACTCATTAAACATATGGAGGTTAGACATGGGAGAAATAGTGATAGTTAGTGGTGTGAGGACTGCTATTGGCAGCATGGGCGGAACTCTGGCTAATGTTTCTGCGGTAGAGCTGGGGGCAATAGCAATAAAAGAGGCCATGAACCGGGTTAACTTAGATCCTATGTTGGTAGATGAGGTGATTATGGGGAATGTGCTACAGGCTGGTCTAGGACAAAATACAGCTCGGCAAGCAGCCCTAAAAGCGGGTATACCAAAAGAAACACCTGCCCTCACTATTAATAAAGTATGTGGCTCTGGGCTAAAAGCGGTGAATTTAGCAGCCCAGATAATAGGCGCAGGGGACGCGGAGGTAATGATAGCTGGAGGGATGGAAAATATGAGTGGGGCTCCCTATTTGTTGCCCCAAGCCAGGTGGGGGCAGCGTATGGGCAATGGACAAATGATAGACTCCTTGATTAACGATGGTCTTTGGTGTGCCATCAACGATTATCATATGGGGATTACTGCCGAAAACATTGCCGCTAAATATGGTATCACCCGACAAGAGCAAGATGATTTTGCCGCCCAAAGTCAGCAGCGGGCAGAGCAAGCTATCAAGGCTAATAAATTTGCCCAAGAGATAGCTCCTGTGACCATTCCCCAGCGAAAGGGTGATCCTATAATCTTTGCTGCAGATGAATTTCCCAAAGCCGGATCAACTGCAGAAAAGCTAGGCAAGCTTAAGCCGGCCTTTAGTAAAGAGGGCACAGTTACAGCAGGAAATGCCTCAGGTATAAATGACGCGGGAGTGGCGTTAGTTGTGATGAGTGAATCCAAGGCTAAAGAATTAGGATTAAAGCCCTTGGCCTATATCAAGAGTTTCGCGTCAGCTGGGGTAGATCCGGCTATTATGGGGATTGGCCCAGTGGCTGCTGTAAATAAAGCTCTGCAAAAAGTGGGTATGACTGTCAAGGATTTAGAACTAATAGAAGCAAACGAAGCCTTTGCTGTTCAAGCCTTGGCGGTAATGAAAGAGCTGGAGCTTGATCCTCAAATTACCAATGTTAATGGAGGAGCTATTGCTTTAGGCCATCCTATTGGTGCCAGCGGGGCCCGGGTGCTGGTAACTTTACTTCATGAAATGGAAAAGCGAGAAAGCAGCATTGGCTTGGCTACTTTGTGTATTGGCGGTGGCCAGGGTATAGCTACTATCCTAGAAAGAAGATAAAGGAGGGAAGTTTTTTGACACAGGAGCTAAATAGTATTCAGGATATGACCAAGGAAGAGCTGATTAGTTTTATTCAGGATCTCTCTAAGAGATGGCTTGCCCACGACGGATTATGGTTTCAAGCTATCGAAAAAAAATATGACATGGACGTGGCCATTGAACTGGATGTGGCTGCTTGGGAAAAGTTTACAGTGGTAGAAGCTAAGAGAATCAAAACCTTGCATAATCTCCCTGAAGAGGGTGGGCTAGAAGGCTTAGCTAGAGCTCTAAGATTTAGACTATATGCCTTCATCAATAAACAAGAGATATTATTTGAAGGTGATGATAAACTGATTTTCCGGATGAATGACTGTAGGGTGCAAGGGGCAAGAAAGCGCAAAAATTTACCTGACTTTCCCTGCAAACCAGTGGGCCTAGTTGAGTACAGTGGCTTTGCCAGTACAATTGACCCGCGAATTAAAACTAAGTGTATTGCTTGTCCGCCCGATGATCATCCCAGTGAATATTATTGTGCTTGGGAGTTTACTCTGACCAAATAGCCTATTTGCTAAGGAGGTGCTGATATGCAGCAACTAAAAGTGGGAGACATTTCCTTGTGCTGGCTCAGAGGTGGAGCGATTAATTTGGATGGTGGGGCTATGTTTGGGGTGGTGCCCAAACCACTATGGAGCAAGGAGTACCCAGTGAATGAAAAAAATCAAATACCCCAATTCACCAGTCCCATCTACCTGGAGTTAGCTGGCAAGAAAGTAGTTATAGATACGGGAATTGGCAAGGGCAAGCTAACCGACAAGCAAAAACGCAATTTTGGCTGTACAGAGGAATCGAATATAGCAGACTCTTTGGCTGAACTGGGAACAAAATTAGAGGAAATAGATTATGTTTTGCTGACCCATATGCACTTTGATCATGCCTGTGGCCTGACCTTTCCAGAAGGGGATAATTATCGAAGCTCTTTTCCCAATGCTCAGATTATCATGTCTCAACAAGAATGGGAGGAGACAAAAAAGCCTAATATCCGCTCTGTCAATACCTATTGGAAGCAAAACTGGGAGCCTATTGCCTCTCAGGTAGTGACCTTTAAAGAAGAATTGGAGGTGTTGCCCGGTCTGACTATCCAAAGGACCGGTGGGCATAGTCATGGGCATAGCATAATTGTTATCAAAAGGGGACAGGACACAGCTATTCACATGGGAGATCTAATGGCTACCCATGTCCATCGACCAACCTTATGGGTAATGGCATATGACGATTATCCTATTGAATCTATTCATTTTAAAGAGAATATTTGGAAACAATGGACTGAATTTGAACCTTGGTTTACCTTTTATCATGACTCATTTTACTATGCCATAAAGTGGGATGTCAGGGGAGATATTAAGGATTATCTTAAAAGATAATAAAATGGAGGTGTTTATCTAATGAAAAGAATACTTTTAGCAGTAGATGGTTCGGAGACGTCTATGAAGGCTGCAAATATGGCAAAAATGCTAGCTCAAGCCTTTGATTCTGAAATAACTATTATATCAGTAGCTCATGAGCCGGAGCTACATATCTTCACCGAAGGTGCATTTTTGCCAGATGTAAAGGAGGAGCAAAAGAAAATTCTGGAGGCTAGAAAGCAAGCTTGCAAAAAATTGGCCGAATCATTAGCAGAAGAAAAAGCAGAAAAAGGAATTGCGGTAAAATTTAAAGTGGTGGATGGTAGGCCATCTGATGTAATCATCAAAGAGGCGGATGATGGCAAATATGATATAGTAGTCCTTGGTAGCAGAGGACTAACAGGAGTTAAGCGCTTTGTTCTTGGCACCGTGAGTGGCAAGGTTGCCAACAATAGCACTTGCTCAGTACTGATTGTAAAATAATAGTAGATAAGGTAACAAGCATTTTAGCAATAGGTAATAGCACTGGATTCTGGAATCTGGTGCTATTACCCATATAAGCAGAAAAGGAGGAGTTGATATGCCTGTAAGGGAGTTATACTGGAATGTGGACGGTGCCAATCTACTATATGTTTTTTTTGTTATCACCTTGGCTATTTTTGCCTACGGCTGTTACAAGAAGTATATTTTCTGGAAATCGATAGGAAAGCCGGATCAGCGTCGGGAGCCGGTTGGAGAGCGGTTAAAGCTGGCCCTAATGAACTCATTGCTTCATAAGCGTATCTTTAAAGAAGGCTTTGGCGGCACTATGCATGGATTGATATTCTATGGATTTGTGATACTGTTCATTGGCACATGCCTGGTAATGCTAGAAAAATATTTGGGAATCCCTATTGTTGCTACTAGCTTTTTTCTTTATTTTAAACTTCTATTGGATATAGCCGGTCTAATGGTGTTAATAGGGGTATTGATGGCTATGTATCGAAGATATGTAAAAAAGCCTCCTGGTATTGATACCAAAACAGAAGACACTATTTCCCTTAGTTTAATTTTGGCCATTATTATTACAGGTTTTTCCTTGACGGGGATGAGGTTAGCAGTAGAACCAGGTCAATACCTGGCTTTTACTCCCGTCAGTGCCCTAGTAGCCCAACTTTTCGCGGCCATCATGGAACCAGCTGCTATCCTGGCACTACACAAAAGCATGTGGTGGATTCACATGCTTCTAGCCTTTGTATTTATTGCCTATATTCCCTATTCAAAGCTGTTTCACATTATGGCTACTACAGCAAATCAATATTGGCAGAACTTAGATCCAAAGGGTGAGCTTAAGCCGATTGACTTTGAAGATGAGGCGATAGAATCCTTCGGTGTAAATAAGGTGGAGGACTTTAGCTGGAAACACCTATTTGACACAGAAGCCTGCACCCGGTGTGGTCGGTGCCAAGACCACTGTCCTGCTTTTCAGACGGGTAAGCCCTTGTCACCTAAAAAATTAATCCAAGATATTGGAGCCCATCTAATTGTAGAGCATCCACGGATTGGGGTAGCAGCTACCCAAGACAAACAAAAAGATGATGACCAGGAAGTGGCAGCAACTGTAGAAGATACCAAGCAGCTCATAGGTGATGTGTTAGATCAGGAAGTAATCTGGAGCTGTACTACTTGTGGTTCTTGTCAAGAGCAGTGTCCCGCATTTATTGAACACGTGCCAAAAATCATGGAAATGAGACGCAATTTGGTTTTAGATGAGGGAGATGTATCACCCGAGGCCCAAAAAGCTTTACAGAATATGGAGCGGCTAGGGAACCCTTGGGGTATTGGTAAATCAACCCGGATAGACTGGTCTAAAGAATTAAATGTCCCTACGTTGGCAGAAAATGAAAGTCCTGAGTATCTGTACTGGGTAGGCTGTGCTGGAGCATTTGATGCCAGGAATCAGAAGGTTACTATAGCAATGGTTAAGCTGTTACAGGCGGCAGGGGTGAATTTTAGCATCATTGGCAATGATGAGATGTGTTGTGGAGACTCAGCTAGGCGCTTGGGCAACGAATACCTGTACCAAAGTCTAGCAGAAGGAAATATTGAGCTTTTAAAAGAGATGGGGATAAAAAAGATTTTCACCCATTGTCCCCATTGCTTTAATACATTGAAAAATGAGTATCCCCAGTTTGGTTGTAGCTTTGAGGTGCTGCATCACTCTCAGCTATTACTAGAGCTGATAAAAAATAATCGCCTCCAGCTGAAGAAACCTATGGCAACCAGCATCACCTATCATGATTCTTGCTACTTAGGCAGATATAATAACATTTATCAGCAGCCTAGAGAGATCATTAAAAATATCCCCCAGGTTAGCTTTAGAGAAATGGAACGGAGCAAGGAGAAGAGTTTCTGTTGTGGTGCTGGCGGAGGTCGTATGTGGATGGAAGAAACTATTGGAGAGCGAATCAACGAGGTCCGAGCAGCGGAAGCTATAAAAATGGGTGCTGCCCTGATAGCTACCGGATGCCCCTATTGTTTAACTATGATGGATGATGGAGTAAAGGCTAAACAACAAGATGTGCAAGTGCAAATAAAGGATCTGGCAGAAATTGTAGTAGAGAGCTTGGGGGAAGAAAAATAAAAACTGTGTGTAAAGTATGCATGAGCCTATCAAATTTTATTTTGATAGGCTTTTTTATGGGTCTTGTTGCATTTTCATTCCCTTTTTTACCGTGTTATTCTTAGAATCAACTCTTATCTTAATATTTATAGTATGATTAAAATAAAGGAGTAGGAGGAATAGAAATGTTTGACGAAATACAAAAAGATAATGGAAAGCTATTTTACAATAAGTTAATTGATTGTATTGTGGGTAAGACCAACTGCTGTGGTGGAGCAGTTTATTCTATATCCAATGGCTCGCTGGAAAGAATTGTTGCTATAAAGGACATGCCAATAGGTAGGAGTGAGGCTGAGGTTGTTTTTCATTTATACAATAGTGGGCAGATGCAGAAGGTGAATAGTTTTGAGATGTCAAAAGAAAAGATAAGCTGGGTTTTCGTGCCGCTGTATTCTGCCGGCAAGAAAAATTATTTTGCCCTACTTTACGTCCATCCTACAGCTCGGGAGAATAGAGATGAGATAAAAAAAATTGTGAGAGTTGCCAAACAGCAGATGTCAATTATGGTTTAAGCCAAGCTCTAGCTATATACATAAGGAGAGTAATGGGTAATGACAGAGAAAACAATTGTGGAAATTAATAATGAGTTAAAAGAACTAATTCCTTGGTATTTAGATAATAGAATTAATGATATCAAGAAAATAAGAGATGCGTTAGAAAAAGCAGATTATGAAACTATCCGTCTATTAGGGCACAGCATGAAGGGATCTGGTGGGGGATATGGCTTTGAGCAAATCACCTGGATTGGAAAGGCAATAGAACAGGCTGCCATATTAAAAGATGCTTCCGCGGTACTCACTCAGATAGAGCTATTACATAATTATATTAACAATATTGATATTAGGTATAAAGATTAATGCGAGGAAGTGAGAGTATGATCCTGATTGTTGATGATGACGAGAGCATTGTAATGCTGCTAAAAAAGTATTTACAAAAGAGTATTCACGGAGAAGTAATGGCAGTTTCCAATGCTGAAGCAGCCTTAGCTGCTATTTCTTCAGATATAGATTTGGTATTGCTAGACATAAACCTACCCCAAATGAATGGAATAGATTTATGTAAGCTAATCCGACAAAAAAAGGAGTATAGCTTTTTGCCAATTATTATGATTACCGCCTCAGAGGATCAGGAGGTTTTAAGTCATGCGTTTGCAGCAGGAGCTACCGATTTTTTAAGTAAGCCAATAAAAAAAGCTGAGCTGCTAGCCAGGGTAAAAGTAGCTACTGCCCTTAACTTTGAAATGAAAAGAAGAATTTGTTATGAAGCTAAGCTTGAGAAGGTTTTAAAAAATGCTTTAATCCAAGTTAATGCAATTAATGCTGCTGCCAACGGCATTGTTATTTTAGATAGGGAAAAAAAGATTGTCTGGGCCAATAAGGCTGCTACCCATATCTTTAGCTGTAAAAACAAAGGATTAGTAGGCATGAAACTAAGGGATACCAGCTTAACCTCTCCATCTCAAGATAACCTTGATGGTATGTGGGAAAGAACTAGACAAGGAGAGGCACAGAAAAGTATTCTTAAGCTAAAAAAAGAGATTGGGCACCTGTGGTTAGAGACTAGCTTATCACCTGTTAAAAACAGTCATGGAAAGCATGAGCACTATGTACTAATACTTCAAGATGTGACCTTTCAAGAAATTACGAAACAGAGAGTGGCTAGAGATTTAGATTTGGCTAGAAGCATCCAGAGAAGTCTATTGCCTATTGATATCAACCAGCCTAAATTAACAGTAGAAGGATTTTCTATCAGTGCTGAAAAGCTAGGGGGAGACCTTTATTATTGGAATCGTCACGATGACGGCTTGACGGTAATACTTAGTGCAGATATTATGGGTCATGGCATAGCATCAGCTTTAATTTCCATGCTAGTAAGGGCTATTTTACCTGATTTGATGCACAGCTCAAAAAGCGCTGCTAATATAGTCCAACAGTTAGACGCCCACATTAGAAGACTGTGGAAAGACAATTCGGAGGAATTCTTTTTTGTTACAGGAATCTGTCTTGTAGTTGACCCAATTAATAAAACAGTATCTTATGTAAATGCTGGACATCCAGGGGGGATAGCTCTAATAGATAAGGAGATGGTTCAGCTATCTAAAGGCACTCTGCCAATTGGACTAATTGAAGAGGCTAATATCGAAGAAGGGTTTATTCATTTTAATAAATTGGAGATGTTTCTATTTTCAGATGGAATCTACGACATAATGGATAACAACATCGACTCAGCCCATGATTACCTCAAAAAAAATCTACTCAGTAGCCATGAAAATAAAATTCAGCAGATTAGCTCCCATTTGACCAAGGTCTGCGCAGAAATCGATACAATCCCCGACGATATTTCAATGATATATGTTAGTATTTCATAAAGATAGGAGGACTAGATAGTGGATAGAGATAATGATTATCGTAAGATAACCGCCCTTTATGTAGATGATGACGAAAGTATCCAAGCGCTGATGGGGACGTATCTTGCTAAGCATATTGACCAAATTGTTTTTGCCAAGAATGGCTTAGAAGGACTTAATTATTACAATCAAAACAAGGATACTATTGACTTAATCATAACTGATATTCTGATGCCAAAAATGGATGGCATCGAAATGATCAAACAAATAAGAGAGCAAAATATCAGTATACCGATAGTCATCATCTCGGTCAATGATAGTAATAAGCTGATATTAGATGCAATAGAGCTGAAGATAGACAACTACTTTCTCAAGCCTATAAACAAAGCTAAGCTACAAAACTATTTTCAAAGATTAGTAGAGCATATCAAAGATGACAAAAAGAAGAAGCTGGCAGAAGAAAATATAAAAAAAAGTAAGTTTATTTACCAGTTAATCGCAGCATCAGACTATTTTTGGGAATATTTCATGGACAAGGACAAGAACTATGTCTATATTTCCCCTGCATGTAAGAGAATTACTGGCTATGATGCGGAGGATTTTTACAGAGAGCCAAAACTTCTGTTGAGGATAACCCACCCTCAATACAAACAAAGGGCAATGAAACATTTTGGGGGAGACGGAGAAAAGGCAGAGACCCAACCCTTTACCTTTGTCATCCTTTGTAAGGACGGAACAAAGAAAACTATCGAGCATATCTGTCAGCCAGTTTACGGTAGAACAGGAAACTTTCTAGGAAGAAGAGGCAGCAATCGAGAGATATTAGATAATAAGATTCACTATCAGACTCTTCAATATATGAAAACTAGTGATGACAACTACAAGGTTTTCGATGAACAGGACATTTGTTTTATAGAGGCTAATAGGAAAAAAAGTATTGTGTATCTCTCCCACGAATCTTTTGAGGTGGGAATATCTTTAAAGGAAGTGGAAAAAACCCTAAGGTCTAACATATTTTTTAAGACTAGCCGCTCTTATATTGTAAATCTTAAAAAGGTGAGTCAGATTAGCCAGTATAGCCGCAACTCTTTAGAAATAAGCTTCTCCGATTGTTCAGCTAAAGCTCTTCTATCTAAGCAGCTATTGAAAGATTTCCAAGGGCTTTTAGGTCATAAAAACTACATAAAAGAATGTATGGGAGGAAGTGAGTAATAGCTCATGGAGGAAACTATTGGAAAGTTAGCTCAGTTGACGGAGGAGCTATTACAATCTGTTACGGGGGAGATTGATTATCCAAGAATAGCCAAAAACATACAAGAGCTTTCAGGGGCTAAATATGTTGCTCTCAATATATACCAGAACGAAGGTCAAGCCTATTCTACTGTAGCCATTGCAGGTCTTTCTGAACAATTTAGTAAACTTAATAAAATACTAGGTTTTGACCTAAAAAAGAAGAAGTGGGCCCACGATAAAAATCGAGCAGAGAAAATAAAGGATAATGCCATAACCTACTTTAGCAGCCTGGGTGAGTTGACAGGGGATACTATTCCCAAATCAATTATTATAGGCTTAGAAAAAACCTTTGACATAGGCAATGTGTATGTAGCTAAAATACTAAAAGATCAGATGATGATTGGTGATTTCACCCTAATCATGCAGTCTGGAAATAAGCTGGCTAATGAGAAGCTGGTAGAAATATACACTAGACAAGTAGGACTTCTCCTGACTCGTATTCAAGCAGAAGTAGGGAATATCAGAAGAGATAAAATGTTAGATAAGCTAGCCCAACAGGTGCCGGGTGCTATTTTCCAATACCAATATTATCCCGATGGGAAATCCTTTTTTCCTTTTGCCAGTGCAGGAATCTGGGATGTTTATGAAGTTGCGCCTGAAGAAGTGAGGGAAGATGCCACTTTAGCATATAGTCGTATCTATCAAGACGACTACGAAGGAGTTGTAAGCTCCATCTTGCATTCGTTTCATAATTTGACAGACTGGGAATACGAGTATCGGGTAATGCTTCCCCAAAAGGGTGTCCGATGGTTAAGAGGAACCTCTAGACCAGAAAGCATGGAAGATGGTTCAGTTATTTGGCATGGATATATTACTGATATTACAGAGCGCAAACAGTCGGAAGAAAAGCTTAGAGATACAGAAATCCGCTTAAAAAAGGTTATAGAAGAAACTAGTGAAGGGGTTGTTATTGCCGATTCCCATACAGGGATGCTGACCTATGCCAATCAGGCCTTTTGTGGTATGACTGGCTACAGCCCGGAAGAGGTAAGTAAAATTTCATTTAAAGAATTACATCCCCAAGATTTTTTAGTTGCCCAGCAGAAATTTAAAAATGTTCAGCCAAATAAAAAGAGATTAGTGTCTAATGTTCCTTGCTTGAAAAAAAGATGGAACGCTATTTTATGCTGATGTAAAGGACTCCAAGATGGAAGTTATGGGGCAGAGTTTTAATGTGGCTTTCCTTACAGATGTGACTGATCGATATCTTTACTCGGAAATATTATATCATGTGGCCGAGAATCTGCCTGGTTTCATTTTTCAGTACAAGCTAGGAGCTGACGGACGCTCTTGTTTCCCATTAATCAGTAAGGGTGTCAGAGATATCACTGGGATAGAGAACATAGATATTCTAGCGGAGGATGGCTCCATAATTTTTGAAAATATTCATAGGGATGACATTGATCAGGTAATGAACTCTATTAAAAGATCGGCAGAACAAATGACCACTTGGCATCACGAATGTAGAGTAGTTAACGGCAGCAAAATTATTTGGGTGGAAGGAAAGGCAACTCCCCAAAGGACGCCAGATGGCAGCATGCTTTGGAATGGCTATGCCCATGATATCACCTCTCGCAAGGAGACCGAGGCCAGCTTAGAAAAAGCAAAACTAGATGCGGAAGCGGCCAACATTGCCAAAACCCGATTTATAGCTAACATGAGTCATGAAATTCGCACCCCCATGAACGGCATAATAGGTTTCTTACAGCTATTAGGAAAAAGTAAGTTAGACAAGGAGCAGATGGAATATATTCGCAGCATCCAGCAATCCTCCGATGTCCTATTAGATATAATAAATGATATTTTAGACATTTCCAAAATAGAATCAGGGAAGCTAGAGCTAGAGGAAATCCCCTTTGAATTGCCTAAAATCATAAAGTCAACAGTGTTTGCATATAAAGCTAAGGCTTTGGAAAAGGGCCTAAATCTAACTCTAGATATTCAGGAGGAAATACCTAATATAGTAATTGGAGATCCTCTTCGTCTCAAGCAGGTTATAGGAAATCTGGTAAACAACGCAGTGAAATTTACAAACATAGGCTATGTTTCGGTTGAAGTGAGATTAGAGCAAATATTAGGAGATGAATTTATTATCGCTTTTAACACCAAAGATACAGGCATTGGGATTACCGATGAACTCCAGAGTAGTATTTTTGAGCCATTTTTCCAGGCCGATGCTTCTTCTACTAGAAAATATGGTGGAACTGGCTTAGGCTTAGCAATTAGCAAAAGTATTA
>CAYVRD010000046.1:0-16993 GCA_964454195.1 uncultured Clostridia bacterium | reverse complement strand
TTATTTGACTGTCAAGCCTGTCAATTTCTAGGTTTTTATTATCTAATGTCTTTGAGACAGCTAGAGACATCTGCTCCAGCTCCATTATAGTGCTACTGCGGGTGAGTAGACCTGTCTGTTTTCCCTTATTACTACCTCCTGTCAGGGCTCCACCAGGACTAATACTATCTCCCTCCAGGGTTACAACTTTAACCTTCTGGTTGTATACATTTGCTACCTTAACAGCAGTATCAATATCTTCTACTACCACTGTTCTATCTAACAAATAGCTAATTATCCCCTCTAGTTTCTGTTCATAATTAACTAGTTCACTAGCAAGACCAAGTACTTTCGGCCAATTGCTAACCTCATTAATGTTAACCTTTTTTGAGCCTGTTATGGATTGGATGGGCAAGAAGGTGCATCTTCCCGCTTGCTTATCTTTTAGAAACTGAATCCCTTCCTTGGCTGACTCTTGTGTAGTTGTGATAATATTTTGAATTGCACTTCCTAAAGCTGTTTCTATGGCTAAAGAATGCTTTTGGCTTACACTTATTAAGTCACCCAATACCCCTATTATTCCACTAAGCTTATTGCTGTTAGTAGCCGTTTCCCTAAGAATTGCTTTAACTCCGTATTGATACCCCTCAAAGGAGTGCTGCATCTCTTTTAATACCTTGAGACGAGCTAAAATTTGCTCCTTATTTACCTCCAGCTCTTTATAGCCTTTTTCTAGCTCTGCTTTTTTACCTATTGCTTGCTGAAGATTTTCTAACAGCAGCTTCTTTTCATTACTAAGTGCTTGGCTTTTAAGATGCCAATCCTGAATTAGCTTTTTCTGATTCCCTATTTGTTCTTTAAGCTCTTCTATGGATTGATTTGCTTTGTTCAGTTCTTCTTTCTTGTTTTCTAAGGCCGCCACTAGCCTTTTGCGCTCCGATTCGGTGTAGGAGGCCATGTTTTTTTGTTGGGCGGCCTTTGAAGCCAGTTCAAATATAAGGTTTTTAAAGTCATCTCTTTCAGAAACTAGACTGCTTAGCTCCTTTTTTAGCTGGACAATTACAGCTTCATCCTGGACATACTGCTTTCTCATTGTCAACTCTTTATCTACCAGGCCAGCCAATTTATTTTGGATTTCGCTTAGCTCTAGGTTAATATCTTGCATCTTTTGATTGAGCTGGCTGTTTTCACTGCCTAGCGTTTCCTGCTGAGCAGTAAACTCCTGAATCATTTGTCGATTATGGATAATATTTCTATTCTTTCTCTCTATATCATTAACAAGCCCATATAGCGCCTGTTGCTTTTGAGATGAGATCTCTATCTGCTTAGATAAGCTTAGCTTTGTTTCTTCCAGCTCAGCGCTATTTTCTGATTGTTGTGTTTCAAATAGTACCCTCTCCTCTTTTAGTTTTTGGATAGTATGCTGTAGATCAGCAATTATAATATGGGCAGCCTTAATGTCACTTACCAGCATAGCAATTTCCAGCTGATCTAGCTGCTCTTTTAAATCCTTGTAGCATGTAGCCTGCTTCGCATCGTGTTCTAATGGTAACAGCCTGTCCCCCAACTCAATAATCAAATCGTGAATACGTTGAAGATTTTGCTCAGTTTCTTCAAGACGTCGCAAAGCTTCTTTTTTTCTATTTTTGTACTTTATTATCCCTGCCACATCTTCAATTATAAAGCGCCTATCTTCCGGCTTAGAGTTAAGTATTTCTTCAACCTTACCCTGACCAATAACAGAAAAGGCTTCTTTACCAAGTCCCGTATCCATAAACAACTCGTGAACATCTTTTAGCCGACAAGGCCGCTTGTTGATTAGAAATTCACTTTCCCCTGAGCGATACAGTCGGCGGGTAATGATGATCTCAGAATAATCAGAAGCAAAATATCCATTAGTATTGTCTAGTCCTATAGAAATTTCCGCCATTCCTACAGCCTTGCGGTTAGTGGAACCAGAGAATATTACATCCTCCATTTTAGCCCCTCTAAGACTTTTTACACTTTGCTCTCCTAGCACCCATCTGATAGCGTCAACAATATTGCTTTTGCCACTTCCATTTGGCCCAACAACTACGCTAACACCATAACCAAATTGAAGCTCTACTTTATCTGCAAAGGACTTAAAGCCTTGCAGGGTTAAATTTTTTAGATACACTTCAATCCTCCTTTGATCAGACTGCCTATACTATTTTACCACAAAAAAACTGCCTGACACCAGGCAGTTATCTTTGTTCTATTAAAAATTTTATTGCTGTACGCTCTTCGTTATCAATTGCTATTTCAGCAAAAGCTGGAATCATAACTAAATCTATTCCGCTAGGGGCGATATAACCTCTAGCTATTGCCACCGCCTTGACTGCTTGATTAACAGCTCCTGCACCAATTGCTTGAATCTCTACCTTGCCCTGCTCTCTAAATACTGCAGCTAATGCACCTGCAACAGACTTGGGATTTGACTTAGCCGATACCTTTAGTAGTTCACTATTCATGGTCTAGTCCACCTCTCCTTTGACATCAGTTTTTGAGAATTAACTATAGCTTTATCATATTTATATTCTTTGAGAACCAATAAATTCCTGTTTGTTGATTAAAAATTCTGGTACTTCAACTATAGTATTACTAATGCCTAAATAATCTCTTTTAATAAGGTGGCTAGCTTTAATTATAATATCAATAGATTGATAGCTTTGTTTTAAGGTTTTTATATTAATATTTTTGTGACCTCTAACCTTTGACAGATCTTGAGGAGCACAATATATCACAATTTCTTTTTCATTAGTTATACTTTTATATTTTTTTAATAGACTAAAAATCATATCTAGAAAAACTGCACCCTGTACTAATTCTCCCATCGCAGAATGATATGGACCAGCAAGGAAATGTTCTTCTTTAAGCTCCTCGGTGTGCTGAAGTCCCAGCCTTATAATTGGTATCTGATTCTGAGTAAATAAATAGTATAGCTCCTTACATACTGCCACAGTTGTCTCTATAGACCAGGGTCTATAGAGACCTTTTTGATAAAGAATGTCTAACTCAGTGACCTTCAACACCAGAGTTGGGTATATTCTCACCAGCTCTGGCTTTAATACTACCACCTTTTTTGCTGTATCTAAGGTTTTTGCAGGGGTATCTTCTGGTAATCCTACCATTAGCTGGATGCCAACTTTGATATTATTGGCTTTAATTAAGTGAACTGCTTGATAGACATCTTGGCTGCTATGACCTCTGTGAGCAGCCTGTAGTACCTGATCATCTAAGGATTGGACTCCTAACTCTATAGTTGTCACCTTTTGTTCCTGTAACAATTCCAAGATATCCTGATTAATAAAATCTGGTCTAGTAGAAAGACGTATACCATCTATTTTTTCTTGTTTTTTATAGCTAGCCGCAGTAGCTAATAGTCGATGCTGCACAGAAAAAGGAAGTCCCGTAAAACTTCCTCCATAAAAAGCTACCTCAATATGCTTAGGACTACTGTTTTGACTTATTGTCTCTAAATAACTATCTATGACCTTTTCCACGTCTACCTCTTGTCTCTCATTGATGCCTGTAATTTTTTCTTGATCACAAAAAATGCAGTGATTAGGGCATCCAAAAAAAGGCACAAAAATAGGTATGATATAATGCTTCTTGCTATTCATTATTTGTACCATCTTCCAACCAAGTTAAATCCTCCATAGCTTTTTTGGCTGATCGCTGTTCAGCTTCTTTTTTGCTTTTGCCAGTGCCAGTAGCAATTATCTTCTTTCGAAATACTGTGCCAGCTACAAAGCTTTTATTATGGTCTGGGCCACTTTCTTCTACTATTGTGTAGCTTACATTCTCATCATACCGCTCTTGCACCAACTCCTGAAGAGCCGTTTTGTAATCTCCGTAATTACATGTTTTAACCTCTGTTAGCATAGGTAGAAAAAGCTCATAGATAAAGTTTTTTAGCTGTTGGAGAGGAACTTGCAAAAATAGCGCTCCGATTACTGATTCAAAGGCATCAGCTAAGGTAGAAACTCTCTGACGACCTCCACTAGCCTCCTCTCCTCTACCCAAAAGCAGATAAGCTCCTAGGTTTAATTTCTTGGCCAATTCTGCCAAGGAGGGTTCGCATACTAAAGCAGCCCTCATCTTTGTCAGCTCACCCTCAGCTTTTTGGGGATAATGATGATACAGTAGCTCTGCAACAATCATTCCTAGCACTGCATCACCTAAGAATTCCAATCTCTGATTGCTTTCTAAATTCTCCTTGGCATGCTCAAATACATAGGTTGGATGGGTAAAAGCTGTGTTTAGTAGTTTATAATCTGTTATTTCAGGAGATATTCGGTTTGAAAAGTCAACTAACATTTTTTTTCTAGCAAAATTCAACCTTTACTCACCACGCTTAAAATATTCCATCATCTATATTTTTTTACGGCTAGAGTAGCATTATGTCCGCCAAATCCTAACGAATTGGAGAGGGCTACGTTTACATCTTTAATCCTCATAACATTTGGCACGTAGTCCAGATCACAATCGGGATCTGGGGTCTCGTAATTTATTGTGGGAGGAATAACTCCATTTTTTATTGCTAAGACACAAGCAATCAATTCAATAGCTCCAGCTGCACCTAACAAATGTCCTGTCATAGACTTGGTTGAACTAACAGCTAGATCTTTAACATGGGTACCGAATACCGATTTAATGGCCATAGACTCAAATTTGTCGTTTAAGTCTGTCGATGTTCCATGAGCATTTATATAATTGACATCTTCTTTTGCTATGCCACCATCAGCCATTGCATTTGCCATTGCTCTTGCTGCTCCAGCTCCTTCTGGTGCAGGGGCTGTAATATGGTGAGCATCAGCAGTGGCTCCGTATCCAACTATCTCAGCATATATTTTTGCCCCTCTTGCCTTGGCGTGCTCTAATTCTTCTAATATAAGAATCCCACTGCCTTCTCCCATAACAAAGCCATCTCGATTGGCATCAAAAGGTCTACTTGCTTTAGTAGGCTCAGCATTTCTAGTAGACATAGCCTTCATAGCACAAAATCCCGCAAAAGCTAAGGCTGAGATGGATGCCTCAGTTCCCCCAGTAATCATTAAATCCGCATCATTTCGTTGGATAGTTTTAAATGCATCGCCAATGGCATTTGTCCCAGATGCACATGCAGTAACTACAGTTGTATTAGGTCCTTTAAAGCCAAAATTTATAGATACATATCCTGATGCCATATTACAAATCATCATGGGCACAAAAAATGGACTAATGCGATTAGGACCTTTTTCAATCAATGTCCTAGATTGATCTTCTAAAGTATCCATTCCACCAATACCAGATCCTAATATAACTCCTGCTCTATCCTTATTAACCTTCTCTAAGTTTAATCCGGAATCTTCTAGTGCCATTTTACTTGCTGCAACCGCAAACTGACAAAATCTGTCCATTCGCTTAGCTTCCTTGCGATCTAAATAGTCTTTTGGATCAAATTCTTTTACCTCAGCAGCGATTTGGGTCGGTAGCATGCTGGCATCGAATCTAGTTACGGATCCTACCCCTGACACCCCATTGATAAGGGACTCCCAATATGTATCAATTCCTATACCTACTGGGGATATCACTCCAATTCCAGTAATTACTACTCTTTTCGTCATTTCTCCACCTCACAAAACTTTCTTTATTCAGGAATAGCTTCTATTTCTGATACTATATTTTTTATGATCTGCGCAACCGGAAGTATCTCAGTAATTTTTTCTACATGTTCCCCTGAGAATACTAAGCCTTTTTCCATATCTCCCTGCTGGGCATTATTTAAAGCCTCTAGAATACAAAAGCTTTTAGAGCATTTCTTCAAACAAGCTAAGCATCTCTCAGGACCAGCAGCGGCATCATTTAATAGCCTTTGAGCAAAGCTATTTATCAGTGCTCTTCCCGGCAGCCCTACAGGACTATTTATCAGTATCACATTTTCATGATTAGATTGCAGATATAAGTCCTTGAATGCTTGAGCAGCCCCAGACTCCTCACTGGCAGCAAAACGAGTTCCCATCTGTACTCCATCGGCACCTAGCTTCAACGCCTCAACTATGTCTCTGCCATCAATTATTCCTCCTGCTGCAATAACAGGTATGTTCACAGCTGCTTTTACTTCTGGCACAATTTCCTTCATGGGTCGGTCAGTGCCCAGATGGCCACCCGCTTCCTTTCCTTCCACAACCACTGCCGCAGCTCCCAGCTTTTCAGCAAGCTTGGCCAGCTTAGCAGAAGAAACAATGGGTACAATGGGTACTCCACCAGCCTCTCCCCAGGCAAAAATATCTCTAGAGAATCCTGCCCCTGTAACAATCAAATCTATCTTTTCCTCAATTGCTGCATTTACTAAATTGGCAAACTCGGTGACTGCAAACATTATGTTAATCCCAATTATTCCCTTAGTGCGACTGCGGGCCATCCTTATTTCACTTTTTAATTCCTCAATAGACATTCCTGTAGCTGCAATTAGCCCTATTCCACCTTCTTCTGCAACTGCTGCTGCCAAAGGAGCAGTAGATATGCGAACAGCCATACCACCCTGAATGATAGGAAGAGGAGCTATCAAGTTGCCGATTTTAAGATGTGGTATTTTCATAGTATATTCCTCCGTGCAAATACTAATTATTTAAAGAAAGTCCCGAAATCGGGACCTTCTAAAAGTTTCTACTTAGTTCGCTCTGTTATGTAGTCTACAGCAGCTCCAATAGTTGTTATTTTTTCAGCATCTTCATCAGATATTTCAAGATCAAATTCTTCTTCAAGAGCCATCACCAGCTCAACAATATCAAGTGAGTCAGCCTCTAATTCCTCAAAAGATGTCTTTAAAGTAACATCCTCATCTTCAACACCTAATTGCTCTACTACAATGCTTTTTACTTTTTCAAAGATGTCCATGTTTTCACCTCCTCTCAAAGGTAGCTTGATTTTTTCACATTACCATTCCACCGTCTACATTTACAACTTGACCAGTAATATAGGCTGCCTTATCAGAAACTAAAAATGCTACTAAGGAAGCCACATCCTCTGGAGCACCTAAACGCTCTAAAGGTACTTGCCCTTTAATTTGTTCCTTTAATTCATCGGAAAGCTTGTCTGTCATATCTGTAAGTATGTAGCCTGGAGCAACAGCGTTTACCCGGATATTTCTGGAGCCCAGCTCTTTGGCCATGGTCTTAGTAAATCCAATTACACCAGCCTTTGCTGCAGCATAATTGGCTTGGCCTGCATTTCCAGTTTGACCTACTACTGAGGTTATATTGATTATGCACCCTGATTTCTGCTTAAGCATTGACTTGACCACTGCCTTGGTACAATTATAAACCCCTGTTAGATTGGCATCTAATACCTCTTTCCATTGCTCATCCTTCATCCTCATCAGTAGACTGTCTCTGGTAATTCCAGCATTATTGACTAGGATATCTACCTTGCTATACTTCTGAATAGCTTGATCAATCATCTGTTTGACCATTTCACCGTTAGCTACGTCCGCTTGAAAAGCTGTGGCTTCTCCACCCTGATCAAGTATTTCCTGCACAACCTGTTGAGCTGCCTCCTGGTTTCCAGCATAGTTTACTACTACCTTGGCCCCAGCTTTAGCTAGCTCTAAACAAATGGCACGGCCAATCCCCCTTGAGCCTCCAGTGACTATAGCCACCTTGTTCTCTAAAACCATTTTACTCACCCACCTCCAGTGTTGCAAGAGTTTTATCTAAGCTAGCTTCATCTTCTACATTTAAAACACCTACACTTTTATCAATTTTTTTAATCAAGCCTGATAGTACTTTTCCAGGACCTACCTCAATAAAGGTAGTGACACCTAGACTTATTAAATTTTTTACACAGTCTTCCCATCGCACCGGTGATTTAATCTGTTCTACCAGCATTTTTTTTATTTCATTGCTGTCGGTTAATATATTCCCATTAACATTAGTTATCAGCGGAACAGAGACAGGATGCATATCAAGACTATCTAGTATCTTGGCCAGCCTAGTACTAGCTTCTTCCATTAGACTTGAGTGAAAAGGACCACTAACTTGTAAGATAACAACCTTTTTTGCCCCCTCTTCCTTCAATAGATGACTGGCTAATTCTATGCCCTTTTTAGAGCCTGATATCACTATTTGTCCTGGACAGTTGAGGTTAGCAATTTCTACTGTATTTCCATCCTTAGTCAGCTCAGTACAAACCTTATCTATAGCCAAATAATCCAAACCCAGCACGGCAGCCATAGCCCCCTGGCCTGGCAATACCGCTTCATTCATGATTACACCTCGCTGATGCACTAATTTCACACCATCATCCAGCTTAATAGCGCCACTTGCAACTAGACTGGTATACTCACCTAGACTATGACCCGCCAGATAATCAGCTCTAACACCTTTTTCTATTAGCACTGCAAAACAAGCCATACTAGCTGTTAAAAGAGCTGGCTGGGTATAAGCTGTGTTACTTAGTCTTTCTTTGGAGTCTTCAAAACATAGCTCAGATACAGAAAATCCAAGCTGTTGATCAGCAATATCAAATACAGCTTTAGCAGCTGAGTATTTTTCATAGAATTCCTGGCCCATTCCTATGCCCTGGGATCCTTGACCAGGAAATACAAATGCTATTTTCCCCACGTTATTGCCTCCTAATTTTAAGCTATCGCCTTAAAAGCTAGTTTCCGCAGCTGTTATCTATATTGGTTAACATTTTAAGAATATCCTTGCTCTGATTTATAATATCATTGATAATTGCGGCAGCTGACTCCTGCTTTGTCACCATTCCTGCTATTTGGCCAGCCATTACTGAACCATGCTGAACATCTCCGTCTACCATAGCCCCCTTGAGCTTGCCAACCCCAATTTCTTCAAAGGCTTCCTTTGGTGCGCCCTGGCGCTCCATTTGCTCTAGCTGCTTGGAGAGCTTATTCTTTAAAATACGAACCGGGTGTCCTGTAGGTCTCCCCGTTACTACCGTGTCCCTATCCTTTGCGTTTATTACCGCATCCTTTACTAGAGGATGTACAGTGCATTCGGTTGCACACATAAACCTAGTGCCCATTTGTACTCCTGCAGCTCCTAAAGCCAAAGCAGCTATAAAACCCCGTCCATCTGCAATACCGCCTGCTGCAATGACAGGTATGCTTACCGCATCCACTACCTGCGGAACTAAGGCCATAGTAGTTATTTCTCCTATATGCCCGCCCCCCTCCATACCTTCAGCGATAATTGCGTCTACTCCTGCCTTTTCTAGACGCTGGGCTAAGGCCACCGATGCTACCACGGGAATTACCTTAGTGCCTATTTCCTTAAGTGCAGGTATGTATTTGCCAGGGTTTCCAGCACCAGTAGTAATTACAGGTACTTTTTCCTTTAAAATTACTTCCATCACCTCTTCTACATAAGGTGATAGCAGCATTACATTGACTCCATAGGGCTTAGTGGTAATCTGCTTAAGCTTAGTTATTTCTGCCTGAACATAGTCAGCAGGAGCATTACCTGCTGCAATAATCCCTAATCCACCTGCTTCAGAAACTGCTGCAGCCAACTCCCCAGTAGAAACCCAAGCCATACCTCCCTGAAGAATAGGGTACTCTATACCTAAAATTTCACAAAGCTTCGTTTTCATATTTAACCCCCTTGTTTATCAGAATTACTGTGGTTATACCAGCGTAGCACAGTGCTACCCCAAGTAAGTCCAGCACCAAATCCCACTAATACCACCACGTCTCCAGTTCCTATGCGACCCTGCTCCCTTGCCTCGTGTAGAGCTACTGGAATAGATGCTGCAGACATATTGCCATACTTATCAATATTAATACTGACCTTTTCTTTAGGCAGAGAAAGCTTTTTCATAGCTCCCTCAATAATTCTGATATTGGCTTGATGCGGTATCAGCATGTCAATATGGCTTTTGTCCAAGCCTGCCTTATCTAAGCCCTTTATTGTTGCTTCCTCCATTATTTTAACTGCAAACTTGAAAACATCGTTTCCAGCCATTTTGATAAAGTGCTCTCTATTGGCTACAGTTTCTGTTGTAGCTGGTTTCACAGCACCTCCAGCAGGTATTTTTAACAGGTCAGCTCCACTGCCATCAGAGCCTAAATAATTGGCCAATATTCCATAGCCCTCTGGCACTTCCTGTAATACTGCTGACCCTGCTCCATCACCAAATAAGATGCATGTACCTCGGTCCTTCCAATCAACCAGCCTACTATATATTTCACTGCCAATAACTAGAACTGTCTTATACATGCCAGTGGCAACAAACTGTTGTCCCACTGCCAAGGCATAGATAAATCCTGTGCATGCCGCTTCCAAGTCAAAGGCTGCTGCTCTGTTAGCACCGATCATCTCCTGAACTATACAAGCTGTAGCTGGAAATATCATGTCTGGAGTAGAGGTGGCTACAATAATCAAATCCACATCCTCACTGCTAACTCCTGCATCAGCCAAGGCCATTTGAGCAGCCTCAGCTCCTAAGTGGGAGGTGTGTATATCGGGAGCAGCCTTACGGCGCTCAGCTATACCTGTACGGGTCTTAATCCATTCGTCTGATGTATCAATTAAATTCTCTAAGCTTTTGTTAGTCACTACCTCTGGTGGAATGTAGTATCCAGTACCAACTATACCAACAGATTTTATTATACTAGTCAACAATCAAGTCACCATCCTGTATTATATTGCATCTTTGATTTTGTTAACAAAATCCGATTCCACACATTGTTTAGCTACTGCTATAGCATTGGTGATGGCCTTCTCCTTAGAGCTGCCATGACAGATAATACTTACTCCATCCACACCTAACAATGGAGCACCACCGTATTCGTTGTAGTCCATCCTCTTTTTTATAGCTCTAAAGCCAGGCATAGCCAATAAACCACCAATTTTTCTTGTGATACTCTTAGAGAGCTCCTCTTTAATTAAGGTGAAGATAGTACTAGCCATGCCTTCAGCAAACTTTAACACTATATTTCCCACAAAGCCATCGCATATAATCACGTCCACCTTACCAGTCAAAACATCTCTACCTTCAATATTGCCAAAAAAATTCAAATTTACATCATTGCTAAGTAAATTATATGCCTCTAAAGCCAGCTCACTGCCTTTAGTCTCTTCTTCTCCAATGTTGAGCAGCCCCAGCTTAGGTTGATTTAACCCCAATACCCTCTCTGCATAAATACTGCCCATCTGAGCATACTGGAGCAGGTGTTTCGCCTTAGCATCGGCATTTGCCCCTGCGTCTAACAGCACAACTCTCCCTGACAGAGTAGGTAGCACAGTAACAATAGCTGGTCGCTCTACCCCCTTGATTCTTCCTAAGCCAAACAAGGCAGCAGCCATTTGGGCGCCAGTGCTACCAGCAGATACTAACCCATGGGCTTGCTGTTCTTTTACTAGCTTAGTGGCAACCACTATCGATGAATCCTTTTTCTTTCTTATTGCCGATGCGGGATGCTCATCCATAGCTATTACTTCCATGGCAGGCACAACCTCTACCTTACCTTGAGCACCTAATTTATGTAGCTGATTATTTATGACATCAGGGATGCCCACCAGTATTATATCTACTCCCAGTTGCTCTTTAGCAGCTATGGCACCCTTGATTATTTCTTCAGGAGCATTATCTCCGCCCATAGCATCAACAGCAATGCGCATATTATATTTCCTCCCTTTGTTTTGCAAAAATTAGAAAGTCTCCTGTAAAGACAATCTCATTGTTTACCGTGGAGCTAACTTGTATATAAAACTTATCCTTAATCTGCTTTTGCATAATTGCTCGACATACTACCTTCTCGCCTAGCTTAACAGGACTTTGGTATTTTACCTGGGCACTACCCGTCAGTGCTAATGGACTATTAACTATTGCCACTGCCAAGGAGTTAGCTTGGGCAAACAAGAAATGTCCGCGGATTATTTTTGCTTTATCTAATACCATATCTTTTGTAACCACCAGCAATGACATTCCTGTATCATTAAGCTTAAGCTCTACTAAATCACCTATTATTTCCCTTCCACTGATAGACCTGACTTGCGTAGTATTTTGTTCAGCTGCCAGCTTAATGCGTTCTCTAAGCTCTGGAATATTCAAGGCCGCCCTGTCTAACCTTATAGTCTGCACACTTACCTGAAAAAGCTGGGCCAGCTCGTCGTCAGTAGCAAATATATTTCCCCTTAAAAACTCCTCAACCAGCTGGCGTCGCTGACTTTTACAAGTGTTTTTTGATTCCACTTCAGCCACCTCTTTTTAGCACCTAATATTAGTACCAGATACTAATCAATAACAGTATAGCCTAAAGAGGAATAAAATGCAAGAAAAAGACAAGCCCAATGAGCTTGTCTTTTATTGATTATATTATGATTTATTAAACTATTGAGCTTTTGCTTCCCCTGTAGCAGGTTTAACTTGTTTTGTATCTCTTTCTTTATAAAAGCCACACTCTGGACAAACCCGATGAGGTAACTTACTAGCATGGCATTGCGGACATTCCATAAGTCCTGGTGTAGTAATTTTCCAGTTTGCAGATCTACGCATATTCTTTCTTGATTTAGATTGTCTTCGCTTTGGTACTCCCATATTTCACACCTCCTTTGGTGACACTACAATGGCTTAAGTAGATTCTTTAACACTGCAAGTCGGGGATCAACATCATCGACTACACAGTTACAGGGCTCTTGATTTAGATTAGTCCCACAAGTAGGACAGATTCCTTTACAATGCTCTGAGCATAATACTTTTAAAGGCATATTCATAACGATGTTTTGCTCAAGTACATCTATTAAAGAAATGCTATTACCTGAAAATACATGACCTTCTTCTAAGAGCTCTGTTTTAATACCTTCAACTTGCGACTGGTGGAAAAATAATTCCTCAAAAGGCACCTCAATAGGCACGGTCAGCTTTGTTAAGCATCGTCCACAAATCATGCTGAACTCACTTCTAATCCAGCCTGATAACTGAATATAATTGCCTTTATTGTGAGCAACATACTCTATTTGGGCGGGTCGGCTCAACAAAATTTTTTCTCCGCGAACAGCAATTTCATTTAAGTCTAATATAGCAGTACCCATGAGCTTTTTTTCTGGTACATTCCGCAAAGTTGATACATCAAGCCTCATTAAACCACCTCAAATAAACACTAGAATAAATTATACCTAGCGCAAGTTGTTTTGTCAAGAACGGAGGAGTTTTATTGTAACAGTTTTTTTGCATCTCGGGCAATTACTAATTCTTCATTAGTAGGTATCAGTAGCACTTTTACTTTGCTATCATCACTGGAAATAATAGTTTCTTTTCCCCGCACATCATTTTTAGCAGGGTCTATCTTGATGCCCAAGTTCTCTAAACCTTTGCATACTTCAGCTCTAGTTTCTTTTGAGTTTTCTCCTAGCCCCGCTGTAAACACTATAGCATCTGCACCATTTAAAACAGCAAAGTAAGAGCCAATGTATTTTTTAACGCGATATGCAAACATATCTAGGGCTAGTTGGGCTCTTTTATTTCCTTCCGCTGCAGCAGTTTCAATATCTCTAAAATCACTGCTTACACCCGAAACACCGAGAACACCACATTTTTTATTTAAATAATTACTAGCCTCATCAACAGACAAATTTTTTCTCTCCATCAAAAAGGGAATAACTGCAGGGTCGACATCACCACATCTGGTTCCCATTATTAGACCTTCTAGAGGAGTAAGGCCCATACTAGTATCAACAGACTTGCCATTATTCACAGCTGCAATACTAGCACCATTTCCCAAGTGACAGGTAATCACTTTAAAATTATCTACTTTTGCCCCTAATAGGTCGGCAGCTCTCTCACTTACATAACGATGAGATGTGCCGTGGAAGCCGTATTTTCTAATACCAAATTTCTCGTAATCCTCGTAAGCTATAGCATAAACACAGGCTTGCTCTGGCATAGTCTGATGAAAAGCAGTATCAAATACAGCAACCTGAGGAACCTGAGGCGCCAGCTTTTCACAGGATTCTATGCCTTGTAGGTTCGGAGGATTATGAAGAGGCGCTAGCTGAAATAACTCCCTTATTGATGCCTTTACATCCTGGTCTATTAATACCGATTCGGCAAACTTGGTTCCACCGTGGACAACTCTATGTCCAATGGCGCTAATTTCACTTAGCTCATTTATTACAGAGTAATCTTTATGCATAAGCTGAGCAAATACTAGGCCGATTGCCGCCTCATGGTCTTCTATGGGCTGGGTATTAGTAATTTTATCCCTGTTGGCTGGCTGGTGTATAATTTTGCCTTCTTCTAAACCAATGCGCTCCACCAATCCCTTAGCCAGCACTGACTCATCTACCATGTTAAAAAGCTGATACTTTAATGAAGAACTTCCACAATTGATAACTAATACTTTCATCTATTAAAAATCCTCCAATCAATTTTATTTCTATTGTCCTTGGGCTTGAACTGCAGTAAGTGCAGTTACGTTAACTATATCCTCCACACTACAGCCTCTAGACAAGTCATTCACCGGCTTAGCCATACCCTGTAAAATTGGTCCGATTGCTTTGCCTCTACCTATCCTTTCGATTAGCTTGTAACCGATATTACCTGCTTGCAAATCAGGAAAGACTAATACATTAGCCTGTCCCGCCACCGGACTATTGGGAGCCTTGGAGCTTCCAACCTTTGGGACAAGAGCAGCATCTAGCTGCATCTCTCCATCAATGAGTACGTCAGGGAATCTCTCTTGCGCCATTTCAGTTGCTTTAACGACCTTGTCTACCAGTTCGTGCTGGGCGCTACCCTTAGTAGAAAAAGACAGCATAGCCACTTTAGGCTCAATGCCAGCAATGTTTTGGGCAGTCTTAGCTGTCAAGTAGGCTATTTCTGCCAGCTGTTGAGCATTAGGATTTGGATTAACTGCGCAGTCCGCTAGCACTAGCATACCATCAGCACCAAACTCCTTGTCTGGCAAAATCATGATGAATGCTCCTGAAACTACCGTAATTCCTGGAGCAGTTTTGATTATCTGTAGCGCTGGGCGCAATACGTCACCAGTGGTATTTTCAGCACCAGCCACATACCCATCAGCTTGCCCACTTTGAACTGCTAAGGCAGCAAAATATAGTGGATTTTTAGCAAGCTCTAAGGCCTTATCTGTGGTCATACCCTTATTTTTTCGCAATTCATAAAGAATGTCAGCGTACTCAAAGGTAGTCTCACTGGTTTTGGGATTAATGATATTAACCTTATCAACTTTAACTCCTATTTCTTTTGCTTTGGCGGCTACAGTAGTTTCATCCCCCAATAAAATTACTTCCGCTAATTTGTTCTCAGCAATACGTCCTGCTGCTTCGATAGTCCTAGTCTCATGCCCTTCTGGTAAAACAATTTTTTTCATGTTTGAACGAGCTTTTTCATAAATTTGATTCAAAAGATCCATTTTTTTCCTCCTCCCAAAAAAATATTACTGACTTTTTAACTTATAGTTTATCTAAATTTAAATTTTGTATACTTTTTTAAATTTCCTAGCTTAAAATTAACATAATTTATTACTAATGACTATATAAATGGAAAAAGCAGCAAAATAAACAATTTTGAAAAAAATTGTTCAATTAAAAAAAATAAACCTCCTAGTGGGTAGGTTTATTTAATACTTCTAGTATTTTAGGTAGCTGTTCTCTGGCAGCTTTTTCTCCAGCTGCTATGTATTCCTCCGCTAAGTCCAAGTTAAATGTTCCCACATCAATAACATCAGGAGAAATAACCACGTCTGCCTTAGCGCAGCAATTTGCAAAAGCTTTGTTCTCTAACAGATCGATTGAGTTTATTATTACATCTATTATATTGAAGTCTTCCCCTTTTTTGCTTATCTTTCTACCCTTAACATCTACAGCTATGATAACATCCGCGCCCATATCTTTAGCAATCTCTACAGGTACTCTGTCTAAGATGGCACCATCCACTAGCAATCTTCCTTCTAGCATAACCGGTTTAAATACACCGGGAATTGATATGCTGGCCCTCACCGCATCGGCTACTTTTCCTGTACGAATAATCACTTGCTCTCCCCGCTCTAAATCTGTTGCCGTCACAGCTAAAGGCACTGACAGCTGTTCAAAAGTGACATCTCTGGTCAGCATCTTCAACAGCTCATGAGCCTTTTTGCCTTCTACTAAACCTTTTTTAGGCAATGAGTAATCTATAATATTGGTTTGTTTAATATGGCATACAAATTTCTCTAACATAGCCCAGTTTACACCAGAACAATACAATGCTCCTACTACAGCACCAGCACTACTTCCGGCAATAAGGTGAATAGGTATGTTATGCTCTATTAAAACCTTTAACACACCTATATGGGCTATTCCTTTTACAGAGCCTGATCCTAAAGCTAAGCCAATTTTTTTTGTATTTAACATTAGTCTCACCATCTTTTTTGGTCTAGTTATTATCCATATTCATACTATATCTATATAAGGAGTTGCCAATAAAAAATACAAGGAAATAAATAATATGAAAAAAAAAATCTTATGGATAATACTATCAGTAGTTCTATTCGTGATTATGATATTAAATTCAA
The DNA here is from genome assembly GCA_964454195.1 of uncultured Clostridia bacterium. Classification (GTDB taxonomy): domain Bacteria; phylum Bacillota; class Desulfitisporia; order Desulfitisporales; family JAWSUQ01; genus CAYVRD01. The sequence goes on along the minus strand of CAYVRD010000046.1, from coordinate 471 downwards.
AAGCAATTTTTGAGGCATCGGTACAAGGGATTTCTACCTGGGCCCAAGTACTAGTACCTGCATTATTGCCATTTATGATAGTAGCTAATCTAATGATGCGCCTAGGTATAATTAATTTTTTAGGTGTGTTGTTCGAGCCTATAATGAGACCCCTTTTTAATGTTTCTGGAACAGGTGGCTTCGTAATGGCTATAGGGTTTACCTCTGGATTTCCCATCAGCTCACTTTTAACAGCCGAGTTGCGCCAGCAAAACAAGCTTACTAAAGAAGAAGCTGGCAGGCTAATGTCTTTCACAAATAATGCCAGTCCATTGTTTATCTTTAGTGCAATCTCGATAGGAATGTTTAATTATCCTCAGTTAGGAATAGTTCTTGCTGCGGGGCACTACTGCTCTAATTTGTTGATAGGAATTATAATCCTGAATTATTCATAAAACAACAAACAAACAAATAAATCTCTTGATACTAAAG
>CAYVRD010000045.1:11964-17040 GCA_964454195.1 uncultured Clostridia bacterium | reverse complement strand
TTGATCGTTTGAATGCAGCAGTATTTTGGCGCTCGACTTCAGATAAAGAACAGGCCTTTAAGGTATTAACACTACATTATGAAGAAATTGACTTTGATTACTTGGATAATAGGGCTAGAGATGAAAAGGTAGAAATTTTATTAGCTGAGCTCAAGGAGAAGGCAAAAAAAATATTGCAAAGTCAATAATATGTTCTTGTGAACAGTATTATCAAATTAGGCTATAATTTTTATAAGATTCTTTAGTAGAGAAGGAGTGAATTTACATGACCAAAGTAGCTATATTTGCTTTTAAAGGAAACCCAATGTGTTTTGTTCACGTGCTATTAAATGCACTGGACATGGAAAGCAAAGGCATGGAATCAAAAATAATCATTGAGGGTGAAGCAGTCAAGCTAGTTAAGGACATGGAGGAGTCGGGCAATGCCTTGTACATCAAAGCCAAAGAAAAGGGATTAATAGACTGCATCTGTAAAGCCTGCTCTACTAAGTTAGGCGTACATGACTTTAATGAGACTACCGGGATACCTATGGTGGGAGACATGAGCGGACATCCATCAACTGCGAACTACATACTAAAAGGATATCAAATTATTACACTGTAGCTAAAGTCTGAGGATAGCAGAAGTAGACCTCAAAGGAGCGAGACCTTTAGATTAGTGAGCCATGAAGAAATGGTTTATTAATCTATCTGTCTCGTTTTTTTAGGTACTGTATTATGGGAGATGGACTGCATGATCGCATTGTCCAACCCGCAGGCTTGTGATAAAGTAGCAGGGGTTAGAGGCATAAGTATATATAGAATAGCATCCAATAGCTAGACTATCAATACTTGTTGTGCATCTTATAGCTTAGGGGGGAATATCATGTTAGAAATCAAGAACTTGTATTTAAGTGCTATCAGATGGAACTTCTTCAGAAAATCTTGACAGATAAAGTTCAACGTGTTAAAATCTGAATGAATAAAAAAAAGTTCATTCAATTTTTTTGGATTGGAGGCCCTTATGAATACAACAAAACTGGAAATTTTCAATGTGGCAAGGGAGTTATTCATTCAAAAAGGATTTAAAAATACAAAAATCTCCGAAATCACTAAGGAGGTGGGGGTTGGAGTAGGGACCTTTTACAACTTCTATTCCTCAAAGGAAGAGGTCTTCATGGATGTGTTCCTAAAAGAGGATCAAGAACTGAAAAAACAGATTATGAAATCGATCGACTTTGACGGAGAGATATCAACTGTTCTGAGGGAACTGATCCCGCAGCTCCTGGGAGGAATGAAGGAGAATCCCATTTTAGTCGAGTGGTATAAAAATGAGAATTTTAAAACCATTATCAAAAAAGTGGGACATCCCTATGTGGAAAAAAGCAATGTGGAAGATGTTTTTTATTCTTTCTTACTGGAGGTTGTAGGAAAATGGCAATCTCAGGGAAAGCTTGATCCTAGAAGGGATAGGGAGTATATCCTGGCGTTATTCAATTCCGTCGCATTTATCGATGTTCACCGGGATGAAATCGGGGAAGAATACTTTCCAAGACTGCTGGAGGATCTCATTCAATTTATCGTAAAGGGTCTTGCACCATAAGACCTTTTTTAAGAAACGTAATGAATGAATAAAAAAATATTCACTCCGTCAGAAATGATGGGAGCCCTAATCTTGCAACCGGGATCTCCCAGTCTCTCGGTGGGTGTATCTTTTTAGTCTACTTTCTCGGTAAAACCTTAAAAAACCAGGAAGGCCTGGCAATGGGGCCAACAAAGGGATGCTGGAATGAGATAGGGGGCATTGCCGCAAACGGAACCTCTGAGCTCTTTGGCGGTTTGTCAATCGGAGTGACAACCCTCTTTTATAACCGGCAAATCCTCGAATATTCGGGAGCCTCGGGGCTTGCAGCTTTTGTACTGGTGCAATACTTTCTGATTTTTGTCTCTCAGATAATGATGGGAATGGCTACGGGTGCACAACCGATTTTCAGCTATAATCATGGTAGTGGAGACAACGATCGGGTGCAAGGGACATTGAAGAGGGTAATGGGTGCGGGACTGGGGATCAGCACGATCTTTTTCTTTCTCATCCGTTGGCAGACCCAGGGATTAGTGGGAGTTTTCATCCCCGATGATCCGGAAACGATGGCGTTGGCAGTTGAAGTGGCAGGGTATATCAGCTGGTCATTCTTCTTTATGTCCATGGGGATTCTGGGCTCCGCCTATTTCACCGCATTAGAGCAGGCGGCAAAATCCTTAATCATCGCACTACTTCGGGGGCTGATCCTGATTATGATTGGATTGGCGGTATTTCCCATCTTCTGGGGGGCCAACGGCATCTGGCTCACCACAGTTTTCGCCGAAGGGGTTACGGGTATTTTGGTATTGATTTTTCTATGGAAGAAACCAGTCCGGCAAATAAGCCGATCTCCAAAGTGGGAGACTTCATCCTAATGACCGGTTGGGAGGTTGACCGGGTCACCGAGGGAATAACACACTAATTTGGATTGCCTACGTGGTGGCTTAGGTTAGAATTAAAATTAATTTAATAAAGAAAGGATTTTATAATATGAAAAAGTTTATAGTAAAACATAAATCGGTTTTGCAAGACGCCCCAGTAACCATAGGAATCATAGCAATTAACATAGCTATTTATATCGCCTTAAACACAATTACCAGTATTGGAGATCAGCTATTACTTATTCCTGAACTAAATATGCTACAACAGAGGCCTTGGACTATGGTGACAGTGTTTTTCTCCCAGGAAATCCATATTCACCTGCTGATTAATATGGGTTTGTTTTTTGTTTTTGGGAGAGCACTGGAGAAGAATACTGGACCAGTCCCTGTCTTGTCTACCTATATGGTATGTGGATTCCTTGGGAGCCTGACGTTTCCATTCTTTGCCCCCATAATTGAGTGGACTGGCCCTGTGGCTGGTGCATCCGCAGCAGTTTGGGGAGTAGTTGCTGCGGTTGCAGTGCTTCAGCCAAACACGCGATTTTGGGGATACACAGCAAAATATTACACTCTAGCATTATTTGTTGGCAATGCAATTTTATTCATAGTGAATCCAGAAATCTCTATAGGTGCAGCCGCTCACGCAGTAGGGATCACAGGTGGGTTGGTATGTGGGTATTGGTTTAAAAGGTAATACATCCCCGTCCAGACACGTGGAGACAGTGGTGTTGATAAAGTGAATATATCTTAATCATTATTAGTGAAAATTCTTTAAAAGTTAATAAAAAATCTAGAAATGATGCAGTGGGACAGATATAATTAAAAATATGTTTAACGACAAAACATATTAGGCGGATAAATAATGGGAGACTGGATGCGACATCCCACTATGTTTAGGATTTAGCCCCTTCTCAGTAGTTCCTACAATTAGCAGACCAGTTGGCCTTATGATAAAGATGAAGGGAGGCAGATTAATGATTAGTATTGCAATTTGCGATGACGAATTACAAGAACTTGATCGCGCCCATAGTTATCTTACAAAGTATATACAGAAGCACCCCCAATATGAAATAACAATACGTTCTTTTTCTGCACCCCTAGAACTGTTATCTTATGTGGCAGAGCATGGCGGCTTTGACATACTGCTACTAGATATCTATATGGCTGGTATGCTGGGCACCGATGCTGCAAGGGAATTGCGGCAACTTGGTGACAATGGAGAAATTATTTTTCTTACCACCTCTCGAGACCACGCTATTGATGCTTTTGAAGTGGATGCGGCTCAATATTTGATCAAGCCCTATGCTGAAGCGGGGATTTTTGCCGCGTTGGATAGGGTTATGCAACGTATAAATAGAGATAGGCGAGTTATTGTCACTCTTAAGACATCAGAGGGTATGACTCGCCTTGCTATTGGGGATGTGGTGTTTACGGAGACCGGACGAAACAACTACCAGATTGTTCATACTATACAAGGCAAGAAGCTGGAAGTGCGCATGACAGCCACAGAGCTTTTTGAGATACTCTCACAGAATAAATTTTTTGTTAGGTGCGGTGCTTCTATAAATTTGAATCTAAAATACATTCGCCAGATTTCCAAGGATACCATAACCTTTGATACCGGTGAACACCTAGCCTACCCTTACCGTGCCTATCAGAAACTCAAAGAGGCGTTTTTGCGCTTTCAAATGTTCACAGAGGAATAAAATGTGTCAATTGCCCCTAAAATTATGGCAATTACCCCAAAAACAATTTTTGGGGTAGTTTTGTGTTAGGATAATGCTAAGAAAGGAGGAGAGGAATTGTTATACAACATTTCAATATTTTTCTCATTTTTGCAATCTGTTATCGGCTTTACGCTGATGTCCTCCTCCGTCATGCGTTTTCGGGAGCCCGCCAAAAAGCGAGTAATAACAGGATTATTTGTGATGCTTTGCGGGATAAGCCTCCTGAGCTATCAATTATTTACACAGGGAACCGACTCGGTAGATAGATTTGCAATCCTTATTATTTTAGTAATCCAACTTTCGTGGTTTTTGATTTGCTCAGATGATCGTTTTTTTGTATCGCTTTTTATTTTTCTAACCTTTGTAAATATTTATGTTTCTATTAGCTATATCAGTGATAACTTAGCTATACATACTGTTGGGACTGCTTTCGTAATTGAGCGTATCCTAATTCGCTTGGCAATATATTTAGCAATTCTTCCTTTATTGTTCAAATTTGTGCGCCCCCGTTTTCGTCGACTGGTGGATGCTTTGGGCCAGGAATGGCGCGCAGCAACGTTGGTGCCGTTGATGTTTTTAATCATGCAAATCATAGTGCTATACTATCCGGCGCCCTATTGGTATTGGCATAATGATAATTGGTACAGATTCATTATTATCACTGTTTACATGTTGTTTTTGGCGGTATATTACCTCTTGTACATACAGGCAAGTGCTATTGTTGAAAAATATGCATTAGAAAAAAAGCAGCTACTCATGGCACAGCAGGAGAAGCTGTGGGAATCAGAACTTGCCCGCCAAAAGGCCACAGCAGCTTTGGTATTACAGCAACGGCACGATATGCATCATCACAATGCAGTTATTATAGAGATGTTGCAAAATGGTGATACGAACCAACTGAAGAATT
>CAYVRD010000045.1:0-11864 GCA_964454195.1 uncultured Clostridia bacterium | reverse complement strand
TATTAAGACCACGTTTCGTGTAAGCGTGCCCAAGGTCATCGGCATCGATAACATAGACCTCACCTGTGTACTGGGAAATGCTTTGGAGAATGCCTTGGAGGGCTGTTTGCGGATGCCAAGGGACGAGGAAAAGGAAATCATTGTTACCGTTAAATTTATTGATAACCGCTTGCGTGTACAGGTGGAGAATACCTGCCGAAATGATATCGTCTTTGACGGAGAGTTGCCAGTAACACAGAAACAGGGCGGCGGAACGGGCATAAAAAGCATCCTCTACACCGCCGAACGTTACGATGGTACGGCGGGATTCTCTGTAATAGATGGAAAATTTATCACGCAAATCGTTCTTAATGGGAATTGAAATAATCTACATGCAGATTCACCATTAATATTTGATGCAGATACTGGTATAACGGTTTGAAAGGAGATTTGCATGCTAAAATTCTATAAAAGGACCATTAAAGGCGAGTTTTTTGTGACTGGACTAACTAGTGTTCTGATTATTTCTATGATTTTTATTGCGCTAACTCTGGGGAGTGTTTACATGCTGAGGCTTGAAAACGCCCGCCAGACACTTAAAACAGCGAATTTGCATATAGCAACATACACTGATGGTGTTTTGGAGAGTTTAGTGATGTCGGCTAAAACAAATGCGGCTTTCCCTGGGGCGATGGACTACGATTCGGACAACTACCCAGCGCAAAGTGGTCTATTGCAGCTGTTTGCAGCCACGACTCGAGCTAATCCCAATATCAAATATTCCTTTGCAGGATATGAAGATGGTTCGCTGTTGATTGAAGGTTATGTTCCCCCCGTGGGTTATGATGCGCGCTTGCGCCCTTGGTATACATCAGCTGTGGAGCGGTATCCTGATATTTCGGTGGGTCTACCCTATCAAGATGCAAAAACCCAGGAGTGGTTGGTTTCTGTTTCCCTAGCGATGGTCGATGAAGAGGGTCAGTTAATGGGCGTTATGGCGGTGGATTGTACCCTTGAGTATGTTAAATCCCTTATGTTGCAAGCGACCTATTTTGACTCCCAGACCAATTACGTGCTGGATAAAAATAGACAAGTTTTTGTACATAAGAACAGTGACTTTTTGCATCAATCCGTAGATACCATTGTCCTCGGCTTATCACAGCAGTTTTCTGCAGATTCGGGATTTATACACTATAACTTGGAGGGGACTAAGAGGCTTGCTTATTATCAAATTTTGGAATCTTCCGACTGGATTATCGTGTCAGCTATCGATGTCTCCGAGGTAACAGCTCCGATTATAGTCATGCTGATTTATAGTGTTATAGGGTTAGTTTTCTTAAGTGTGGTGTTGGCTATTGGCCAAGTGAAGCTTTACGAGAAACGATTTGTAAGACCCATTAATTTATTACGAGATCACATCGAAGAGCTTACATTAGGCAAAGACATTAGGCAAATTAATACTCATTACTCCTATTCCAATAGTGAACTGGCAGAGATTGCCAGTCGTATTGTAGAGATGGCGAAAAAATCTCTGAAGAAGAAAACAGATGACCTGAAGCTGATTTTGGATGCCACCAGCGATGCAATTCTCGTGTTAAGTGTTGACGCGCAGGTTATTCATATGAATTCAAAATATGCTGACATACAGGCGGATTTGTCAAGGGTACTAGAAGATGAACCAATGACCGATCGACTCTTTTCTCGAAAAGAGATTTTGGATATGGTCTATTTAGAAGATGGGCAAGTGTTGGAACAATACACCTGTCCAGTGCTTGAAAATGGAGAGCTAATCGGTCAGCTGTGGCGTTATCGCGATGTGACTGACCGAGTACGAGCAGAAGAAAACCTTAAGAAATTAGCGACAACAGATGAACTGACAGGGCTTTGGAATCGTCGCTATTTTCTGGAGCGGGGTGTGGTAGAGGTGGGCCTCATAGGCCGGACAGGGTTGCCATTATCCTTGCTTTTCATTGATTTGGATTATTTTAAACTGGTCAACGACACTTATGGCCATATGGTCGGCGATGATGTATTAAGATGTGTCGCAAATGTGCTTAGAAACAGTGTGCGTAGCACGGATTTGGTGGCGCGCTTGGGCGGAGAGGAATTTTGTGTATTATTGCCAAATACCCATTTAGATGCAGCAATCCTACTAGCTGAAAAATTGAGAGCATATTTTGATGCACATGCCTGTTCGGTTGGTGATGAGCAGATTCGTTGTACCATCAGTGTAGGCGTAGCAACGTATACATGGGACAATAATGGTAGTTTCGAAGACTTGTTGGCCAAGGCGGATCAAGCCTGCTATCAAGCTAAGGACAATGGTCGCAATTGCGTGGCATATTTTTAATGGGTATTGTAGGCCATTACCCAGCTACCCACTAGCGGCGGCTCTTCCGGTGGTGGAGGTTCAACCCCTCACTCCACAACAACAACCAGGGAACACGATAGTGACGGTTAATGGTGGGCCAGAAAGCGCTGGTACAGAAACTAAGACAACTTCTAAAGAAATCTTAAGGATATTAAAGCATTTCTTTTTCCTGAGGAGAATAATCAACTTTCTATATTTGACTGATATCCGCTGAAAAAATATATAAGAGATTGAAAGAAAGGGGTAAAGTGTCATGGAGACTATTGAAGAAAAACTTGCAAAATCATTGACAGCTGAATCAATAGAGCTGATTCCATACCTTGCATATTTGTTACAGGATTTATGGGAGCTGGGTTCATCACCGAAGGACATGCTACATATGATTACTAAGCATATGTACGTATCAGAGGAGACCAGGGTGCTTGATTTAGCTTGCGGTAAAGGAGCGGTCAGTGTTAGCTTAGCCAAGAAACTTGGTTGTATGGTAAAAGGAATTGATATTATTCCAGAGTTTATTGACTTTGCAGTTAATAAAGCACAAGAATTTGGTGTAGGGGAATTGTGTGAATTTGTAGTGGGAGATATCACAAAGTCAGTTAAGACAGAAAAGAATTATGATATTGTTATTCTTGGAGCCGTTGGTGATGTGCTGGGGAATTCAGAAGAAACAATAACTCTACTAAAAAATACAGTCAAAAAGGGCAGGTACATCATTATTGATGATGCATATGGAAATGATAAAGCTAACGCAAAATATCCTACCAAAGAGCAATGGCTTAAGATTTTTAACAAGACAGGAGTAAGGCTGATTGACGAAAAAATAATTGAAGATGATGAACTAGCTAGTCTCAATAATGAACAACAGGAATTGATAGTAAAAAGGGCCAACGAACTGAAACAAAAACTACCGGAAAAGGCACACTTGTTTGATAGCTATATAAATAGCCAGCAGGCTGAATGTGACGAACTAAAAAACGAAATATCGGGAGTAACAATGCTTTTGCAGGTTGACATGTAATTGGGAATTGGTATATGCAGCAGCCGCATAATCTCCTTCTCAAATGCTCATAGTATCATCCTCCCTTCACAATCGTTTAGCAGGGGTTAGAGTTACTGTTGTGCATCTTAAAGTTTAGTTCAAAGGACAATAAAATTATTTATTTACATCAATTGGTAATCCATGTATAATTAACTATGTAGAATGGTAGGGCGGTAGCATAGGGCAGAACACTGTCTATTTTTGGTGCACTCCATTAGGGGTGCACTTTTTTACTTTAATTTAAACATAAAGGAGAGGAAGTCAATGGCCAATATTAAATTATTTAGTGGTGAAAGCCTACCACTAGAAATGCACAAGGTGAGAATTATCCAGAAATTAAATCTACCACCCATAGAACATCGCTTAGCAGCTATCACTGAAGCAGGGAATAATACCTTCTTGCTTAAGAATCGGGACGTTTTTTTAGATATGCTTACAGATAGTGGAGTAAATGCTATGAGTGACAAGCAGCAGGCGGCTATGCTGCTTGCAGACGATAGCTATGCAGGCTCAGAAACCTTTACCAGGCTAGAAGATAAAATCAAAGAAATTTTTGGTACTGAGTATTTTCTCCCGGCCCACCAAGGTAGAGCGTGTGAAAATATTATTTCCCAAGTATTTGTCAAACCAGGTTCAATAGTTCCCATGAACTATCATTTTACAACTACTCAAGCTCACATTGTACTAAATGGCGGATCGGTAGAGGAAATAATTATAGATGAGGGCTTAAATGTTAATAGCGACCATCCTTTTAAGGGTAATATGGACACTGATAAGTTAAGGGGCCTTATTGAAACCCATGGAGCGGAGAAAATTGCCTTTGTCCGCCTAGAAGCAGGAACAAACCTAATCGGGGGACAACCATTTTCTTTAGAAAACATGCGTGAAGTTCGCAAAATATGCGATGAATTTGGTGTTATGATAATTTTAGACGCAAGTCTTTTAGCGGATAACCTTTATTTTATTAAGCAGCGGGAACCCCAGTGTAAAGACATGAGCCTAAGAGAGATAACCCGGGAAATAGCAGATCTTTCTCACATCATATACTTCTCTGCTCGCAAGCTAGGCAATGCCCGGGGCGGTGGAATTTGCACTAATGATAGGCAGGTGTACCTGAAAATAAGGGAACTGATTACCTTATATGAAGGTTTCCTTACATATGGGGGAATGTCCGTTCGTGAGATGGAAGCAATCACCGTTGGGTTAGAAGAGACCATGGACGAACACATGATTAATCAAGGACCTCAGTTTATAGAATTCATGGTAGAGGAGTTAATAAAAAAGGGGATACCAGTGGTTACACCAGCTGGTGGCCTGGGCTGTCACATAAATGCAAAGGACTTTCTCAGCCATATTCCCCAAAACCAATATCCTGCAGGCGCCTTGGCAGCAGCCATCTATCTAGCAAGCGGTGTTCGAGGTATGGAGAGGGGCACATTGTCAGAGCAAAGAGACAAAAATGGTAATGAAGTAATGGCCAACATGGAGCTAGTGCGCTTAGCATTGCCTAGACGGGTCTTTACTCTGTCTCAAATAAAATATGCTGTAGACCGAATAGCATGGCTATATGAAAATAGAGAGTTAATTGGTGGGTTGACCTTTGTTGAGGAGCCAAAAATTTTGCGTTTCTTCTTTGGAAAACTAGAGCCAACCTCAGATTGGCAAACTAAGCTAATAGCAAAGTTCAAAGAAGACTTTGGAGATAGCTTATAAAAAAATATTAAAAAAAATTTTTATTCAGCAACCTAGAGAGGGACACAGTCCCTCTCTTTCCTATTTACCGCCGCCTGTTCACGAGGGAAGTGACAAGGGGACGGGGTTATTGACACAAATCCTCCGTAATATAATTTACCACAGAGGATTTGTGTGCCAAGAACAGCAAGTACAAGTATAAAAGTAAAAGTGGACATAAAAACCCTAAAGAAAAAGCTATGGATTATCGATTAGACAAATTGAGAAGATTAACGGGAATTAGCATGGGGATAGTCAAAAGGGCAAGGCGTGACAATAGCCCCGTCCCTCTGACACGTCCCTCTGACACGTCTGAAAATTAATTGACGAAAATTTCTAGAACATGGTATAATTTTAATAATACTCTTCAATAAGACTTTTGGTGCATAAACATTTTTTATTAGGAGGTTAATGCTATTGGCAGGTAACTTTGAAACCTCAACCAAAAACAACAAAGTCAACGAAGAGACTGAGCTGTTAAGACAGAATGGCTCGAAAAATCTGGATGAAGCTTTAGCCCTGGACAACTCTGTACAGGGCTTTTTGTCATCACCCGAAGGCATTTTGCAGCTGCAAAAATCTGTAGGTAATCAGGGTGTGCTCCAATTACTTGAAGACGAACATAAGGATATATCAAACGAAACAGGATTGCCCGATAGTCTAAAAGGCGGCATTGAAAGCTTATCCGGGTTTTCTATGGACGATGTAAAGGTTCACTACAATTCATCTAAACCAGCAAGGGTTAATGCGCTGGCCTATACCCAGGGAACCGATATTCATGTAGGCCCAGGGCAGGAGAAACACCTTCCCCATGAAGCATGGCATGTAGTGCAGCAAAAGCAGGGGCGTGTTCAACCAACCAAGAGATATAATAAGCTTGCGTTAAACGACAGCCATTCACTGGAGCGGGAAGCTGATGTTCTTGGTGGAAAAGCACTTCAGGCAAAAGCAGCAGAAAGCAGCAATGTCAAAGCTGCCTACAATAATTATGGAGAAGATGTTATCCAATTGTTTTGGAAATCCAAAAGCAAGAGTACAGAAGATGATGAGAATAAGGAAGTCATAGACCAAGAAGATAATAATAAGGATGCATTCGGTTGGCTTGCTGAGAAAGCTGAAAAAGACAATAAAGCTGGCTTAGTAAAATATTTTCACGGCCTAGATGAGAATAAGCAAAAACTAGTAATACACCTGATAGCAAATAAAATAGACATTAATGACTTAGTGGATATAGATGATTTAAGAAATGCTTATGAAAAAGCTTCAAAAGAGTTTAATAATAACAATGATAAGTTTAAAAAGAATATGAGAAAAAAGCTTCGTTATTTATATAAGATGGATTGGTGTAAATGGGATATGTTCTCGGAAACTATCAGAAGTGTATCATCACTGACCCCTTACATAGGTCCCATAAATAATGAGAGTCAAGAAAAGAAAACAATAGAAAAAAAGAGCAAGTTAAAGCAGCTTGGTGTGGCTGTAGCTTCTGCTTTGCCGATAGGCAGTACAATTAAAGCTGCAACAGATTATATAGGAAATACAACCATTACGGAGAAATTTGCCAGTGATTCTCTTGTTACAGACAGTATAGTTCTTCCAGCAACTAAAGTGGCATCAGGCACAAAAGCTGGAATGGATTTATTAGGTTCTGGTGCAACATCTGGCGCAGTAGCGGCAGCGGGCTTTATAGGTATTGCAGGAGGAACATGGCTATTAGCCTCTGGTGTCGCTAAAACTATTGCTGCTAATAAAGAACAAAAGCAATTGGAAAAAATAGCAGCTGAATCCAATAATCAAGAGAAAAATATTAAGCTAGGGGAACTAGATTTTTCTACTGCTGATATAGCTAAAGCTGCGGCTAATACAAAGGGACTAGAAAAGGGAAAAGGTGCTTTTAGAGCTGCACAAGGGGCAGCTGGTATTGCAACTGGAGCCTTATTGCTTGCTGCTTCTCCCGCAGCGTTGGCTTTGGGTGCAGTGGGCATTGGAATTTTAGCTGCCAGCTCAATTTATAAGTATTATAAAAAACAGAAAAACCAAAAAGAATTTGTGGACCATGTACTTGGCACTAATGAAAAAAATCGGAAAGAAACAATTAATGAAAAGGGCTTTAATACCGTTGAGCAATTTTACAACTATAGTACCAAGCTAATGGCTAAGTATATTTATGAGCAAGGTGTTGAGGGTAACGATATACAGTACAAAGATTTAATTGCAAAAATGGGTTTTAAAATAGACAAAGATGCAAAAATTCCTAAAGAAGAGCATATTTTAATAAAATTAAGAGGCTATTAAAAGGAGAAACAAATGAAACAAGGATTAAAGTATCCAGACACAATACTAGAAGAATGTCGGCTTATATTTCAAAAAGACGAGCTGCAAACAGATTGGCATACAAGCGGTGGCGATATAGCCTTAAACTCACTATTGGTCAAATTTGAAGATATAGGCGATAGGAATGATGATATTATTTTTGATTATTGCTTTCTGCCTATTCTCCAGGAGGATCAAACTATACAAATACTACAAACCTTTGCAACTATTAGCAATAAAGTTCCTAATTCCTCAAGCAGCGAAATGCTAAGGTTTATTGCCAAGATTAATACTCAGTTACCAATAGGTGCATTTGGGCTATTTGATGATTCGGGCATTCTTTATTATAAGCACAATTGCTATGTAACAAAATTGTTAAATGAGGCTGACAATGCTGATTTAATAAACAAACAGACTGGTTTAATGCTTTATCAAATATTGCTTTTTATAGACCCACTCCTAGATGTGGCTGAAGGTAAAAAAACAGCTTCTGAATCAATCAGCAAGTTGAATCTACTTTAATCCTACCCCCTTGCTTATAGGGGGTATATTTTTGCCCAATAAGACCATTTATCAAGGTGAGGCTAACTTGACGCTTACCAGTATCTGTGCTATTCTTATGGCAGAAAGAGAGGTGTTATCTTATGGTACCTGTAGATAAAAATAAGCTAACCGATAATAAATGGTACAACATGGAAGCCGGAAATGTTGTTGAAGAATTTAAAACCTCAACTGAGAGGGGTTTATCCCAGGCAGAAGTACAGGCTCGCTTAGAAGAGTTTGGTAAGAACAAGATTCCTGAAGGTAAGAAACGCAGTGCGTTAATGAGGCTCCTTGCCCAGTTTCACAACATGCTTATATACATACTAATAGGCGCAGCAGTTATAACAGCCCTTATGGATCATTGGATTGATACGTTTGTTATTATTGGAGTAGTTGTTATTAATGCTGTTATTGGGTTTATTCAAGAGGGTAAGGCAGAACAAGCACTGGAAGGCATAAAGAAAATGCTTTCATTAGAGGCTGTAGTAATTAGAGACTCAAATAGACAAAAAGTAGATGCGGAAGAGCTTGTTCCTGGAGATATAATAATTTTAAGATCGGGTGATAAGGTTCCTGCAGATGTTAGACTTGTTCAGACAAAAAATCTAAGAGTTGAAGAATCTCCCTTAACAGGTGAGTCTACCGACGTAAAAAAACACGTAGAGCCTATCACGGAAGAAGTGGTATTAGGTGATAGAAAGAATATGGCCTACTCAGGAACTATGGTTACCTATGGGGAAGCTACAGGGGTGGTAGTTTCTACTGGATCAAATACTGAATTAGGAAAAATCTCGCGCATGATGTCAGAAGTTGAGGAAATTACTACACCACTACTGCAAAAGATGGATCGCTTTGGCAAGATACTTTCTAGTTTCATATTATTTATAGCTACCCTCTTCTTTGGATTTGGATTTTATTTCAGGGATTATGCCAACGTAGAATTATTCTTGGCTACAATAAGCTTAGTTGTAGCAGCAATACCAGAGGGTTTACCAGCAATTATGACTATCACCTTGGCCATTGGCGTCCAGAGAATGGCTGGGAGAAATGCCATTATACGTCGTTTGCCTTCAGTTGAAACATTAGGCTCTGTTTCAGTTATTTGCTCAGATAAAACTGGGACCCTTACTAAAAATGAAATGACCTCCAAGACTGTAATTACTGCAGATTATCAATATCAAGTCGAGGGCTCAGGCTATGAGCCTGAAGGTGATATCTATAAGGATAATCAAAAGATAGATGTAGAAGAGGAAGCGGCACTCAGAAGGCTTATCCAATGTGTACGTGTTTGCAATGATTCTGATATTACTAAAAATGATAATGGGGAATTGAAGGTAGTAGGTACCGCTACAGAAGCAGCCTTGGTAACCCTAGCTTATAAAGCTGGCTTTAAGAACCATACCCCCAAACGTATTGATTCTATACCTTTTGAATCAGACAATAAGTACATGGTAACCTTAAATCAGTATGAAGATGAAAATATTATATTTTTAAAGGGTGCACCAGAGCGGGTTCTTAAGATGTGCAGCAAGCAGTTAACTTCAGCTGGTGAAGAAGACCTTAATCTAGATTACTGGGAAAGGCAGATGAACTCTGTAGCTGAGCAGGGCGAAAGAGTTATTGCTGCTGCATTTAAAAGGGTAGACAAGTCAGTTGACAAGCTACAGCAGGAGACATTTAAAACAGAGTTGATTTTTTTAGGTATCATTGGCATTATCGATCCTCCCCGTGATGAAGCCTATGCAGCAATTGAAGCATGTAAAAATGCTGGAATTCGTGTAGTAATGATAACAGGAGATCATGCTGTTACAGCAAAGGCTATTGCAAATAAATTAGGTATAGGTGACGACGATAAGGATGTAATAACAGGTGCAGAAATTGAAAAGCTTAATGACGATATGCTTGCTCAAGTGGTTATGAAACATGATGTTTATGCCCGGGTAGATCCTGAGCATAAGCTGCGTTTGGTAAAGGCCTTGCAGGCAAACAATGTACTTTGTGCTATGACAGGTGACGGTGTAAATGATGCCCCTGCATTAAAGCGTGCCAACATTGGTATCGCCATGGGGATTAAGGGTACAGAGGTTTCAAAAGATGCATCAGAAATAATCCTAGTGGATGACAACTTTGCTTCTATAGTAAATGCTGTAGAAGAGGGCCGTACCGTATATGATAATATTAAGAAAACTATTCTCTTCATACTTCCAACAAACGGGGCACAGATACTTGTTCTTATAGGTGCAATAATCGCAGGAGCTACTCTTCCCATGACTCCTGTGCAGGTTTTGTGGGTAAACATGGTAACAGCTGTTACTCTTGCCCTGGCCCTTTCAATAGAGCCAAAAGAGGAGAAAGTAATGGAGCTGCCGCCACGAAGACCAGAGGAGCCCATATTGGGACCCTACTTCTTATGGCGCATATTATTTGTGTCAGTACTAATCGCCGGATACGCATCAGTGGCCTATATTTGGTCAGCAGGCAACGCAGGTGATCTAGACACCAACCGGACAATTGCTGTAAACGCTCTGGTGGCAGGACAGCTGTTCTATCTGTTTAACTGCAGGAAAATCAATGAAACTAGCTTAGGTAGTGGTTTTTTCAAGAACAAGCACGCTTTTTTGGCAGCCGCAGTTTTATTGTTTCTACAGTTTACCTTTACTTATGCGCCTTTCATGAACAGTCTTTTTGGAACTACACCTATGGGGGCATGGGAGTGGATTATATTGATTTCTGGAGGAATTTTCATATTCTTTCTAGTTGAGCTTGAAAAATATGTTGTTAGAAAAATTATATAAGTCTTAAGATAGAAAAGCATGATTAAAATAAGTTGGGGTAGGCATCTTTCCAGATACCTACCCTTTTCTATGTAAAGATGTATTTTGTTTTGTCTGCTTTATTTGCTTCTAAGCTGCCTTTTTGTCAGAGCTCTCATTGTCAGAAAGCTTATGAACCAACCAGTATCCTACACTCATCGCTATCACAACGGCACCTATTGAAAAGATATAGATAGGATCAAGCTCTTCCACATCCATAATAATAACCTTACGGGCAATTGCCATCAAGGCAGTAGCCATAACTATCTTTACGTGAATCACGTCATCCCTAAGATAAACAGTTATATTAACAAAAATTTCAATTGCAATTAAGATTGCCATAAAAGCACCAAATGTTGCAAGCATATCTTTAATAGTAAACATAAACATGGGCTCTGAGGTCATTTTTTTATAAATTACCCATGCAACATCAATGACTCCCATAACAATCACAAAAACTATAAGAACGGATAAAAACCTTACTGCGAAATGAATTACTTTTTTTAGACATAGTAGAAACTTATCCTTATCATCTAATTTCAATCTAACACCTCCATTTTTTATATATGAAACCAATTATAGCACTAAATCTTGCCTTTTACTCTTTAATTTCATTTTTCATTAGTTTTTTTATCTTTATATCGAGTCAAGATATGCTTGAAAAGACAAAATGTCAGCAGATTTACAAATTATTTCAGTCGTAGTATCCTAATTTTATGGCAGCTTTAAAATCTAGGGAGGCAGTTAATGAGTTTTTTATTAGTTACTTGGGAATATATATTTGTATTTGTCTTGGCTGCAATACCTTGGACCTTCAAGGAGAGCAAAAAGGGCTGTTCAGATATGGAATAAATATGGATTACCTGGTTTGGCTTTAGTGGCGCCATTACTTATTGGATCTTATTTTGGATAACCGTTAGCCTAGTTATATGGTCTGTCGTTATTACTATTTTATCCTACTATGGAATTGATTTTCTAGGAATCATTTAAGGATAATCTTGCAATATATAATCAATAATGATAATCCTGAATTATTCATGTAGCTGTATTTTTAATCCCACATCTACAAGATATG
>CAYVRD010000044.1:0-18084 GCA_964454195.1 uncultured Clostridia bacterium | reverse complement strand
ATATCCTTTGAGATCAATGGGGTAGAGGCTACAATGGGAGCCATGGCCAAGGGCTCGGGGATGATTCACCCCAATATGGCTACCATGCTGGGATTCATCACTACTGATGTCTCTATTGAAGCTGGGGCCTTGCAAAAGGCTTTACAGGAGGCTACCGCCCAATCCTTCAACATGATTACAGTGGATGGAGATACCTCTACCAACGATATGGTAACTATTATGGCCAACGGACTAGCAGGTAACACTGAGATAAAGCTGGGTACTCCTGAATTCCAGGTGTTTCAGAAAGCACTAAATTATGTGGCAGTTCAACTAGCTAAATTGATAGCAAAGGATGGAGAAGGAGCGACAAAGCTTTTAGAGGTACAAGTGAAAAATGCCAAAACCTTAGCTGATGCCCGCAAAGGGGCTCTGGCTATTGCCAAATCCAGCCTAGTAAAAACAGCAATCTATGGTGAAGATGCCAACTGGGGCAGAATAATTTGTGCCTTAGGATATTCGGGGGCAGACTTTGATCCGGCTAAGGTTGACATAGCTATCGGGGATGAGATGATGGCGATCAACGGAGCTGGTCTTTCATTTGATGAAGGGCGGGCAAAGGAAATCCTATCCCAAAAGCAGGTAACCATCTATGTGGATTTAAAGGACGGAATGGAGCAGGCAATAGCCTGGGGTTGTGATTTAAGCTATGATTATGTAAAAATAAACGGCAGCTACCGTACTTAGGAGGTTAAATTTTGAAAATGATTACCCCATTGGAAAAAGCGGCTATTTTAGTGGAGGCACTTCCCTATATAGAAAAATTTCAAGGGAAAACTGTTGTTATAAAATACGGTGGCAATGCCATGATTGATTGCAAGCTAAAGAGAGCTGTTATGCAGGATGTTATTCTGATGAAATATGTGGGAATGAATCCCATCCTAGTTCACGGTGGAGGCCCGGATATCACTAATATGATGAAGAGACTAGACAAGAAAACCGAATTTATTAATGGCTTACGGGTTACAGACAAAGAAACTATGGAGATAGCGGAAATGGTGCTGGTGGGCAAGGTAAATAAGGAAATTGTCTCTTCGATAAATCAACTGGGAGGTCAAGCTATAGGCCTATGTGGAAAAGACGGCAATCTGATAAAAGCCTCTAAAAAGATGGCCAAAGGCCTAGATGAGTCAGGGCAGGAAATAGCTTATGATTTAGGCTTTGTGGGGGAAGTTAACAAGGTCAATCCAGCTATTCTGCATACGGTTATGGAGAAGGGATACATTCCGGTGGTAGCTCCTATCGGTGTAGGGTTAGAGGGAGAGAGCTACAATATCAATGCAGACTTTGTAGCTAGTAGCATTGCAGGAGCTCTGCAGGCGGATAAATTGGTGCTGCTAACCGACGTGGAAGGAATATTCATGAACTTTGCCGACAAGACTAGTCTTATTTCTTCATTGGAAAAAGAAAGAGTTCCTGAGCTGCTTCAAAGGGGAGTGATTGCCGGGGGGATGATTCCTAAGGTTCAATGCTGTGTAGAGGCTTTAGAAGTCGGCGTCAACAAAACCCATATTATCGACGGGCGGATTCCCCATTCGATTTTGCTGGAGATTTTTACGGATCAGGGCATTGGAACTATGGTAGTAAATTAATCATAAAGGGGTGTTGCAGGTGGATACTAGCGAAAGCATCATAGTAGCTGGGAAAAAATATGTGATGAACACCTATGGGCGTCTGCCCTTGGTCCTGGTGAAGGGGCAGGGCTGTAGAGTGTGGGATAAGGAAGGTCAAGAATACCTAGATTTTGTAGGTGGTTTGGCAGTAACCTCTATGGGTCACTGTCACCCAAAGGTAGTGGAAGCGATTCAAAAGCAAGCTGAAAATCTGCTGCATTGCTCTAACCTTTACTGGATAGAAGCTCAGGTACAATTAGCTAAAAAGCTAGTAGAATTATCGGTATTTGATAAGGTGTTTTTTGCCAACAGTGGGGCTGAGGCCAATGAGGGAGCTATCAAGCTGGCTCGTAAATATGCAGCTACTAAGTGGGCCCTAAAGGGAGAGGGTCAAGGGCACCCCCCCTACGAAATTATTACTATGACCAAGTCTTTTCACGGCAGAACCCTAGCCACCCTAACTGCCACAGCTCAGGAGAAATTTCATCAAGGCTTTAGTCCGTTGCCTATGGGATTTAAATACAGTCCTTTTAATGACTTAGCTGCCCTAGAAGCCTTGATAGACCACAAAACCTGTGCGGTTATGCTGGAGCCTATTCAAGGTGAAGGGGGGGTAAATATGGCTGACCCCCAGTTTTTAAAGGGAGTAGAGCAGCTGTGTAAGGAAAGGGATATTATGCTGATATTTGATGAGGTGCAGGTAGGAATAGGGCGTACTGGTACCATGTTTGCCTATGAGCAATATGATGTTTCTCCCGATATAGTAACCTTGGCTAAAGCCCTAGGGGGAGGTGTGCCAATAGGGGCTTTAATGGCCACCGATCGGGTAGCTACAGCCTTTGTGCCAGGAGATCATGCCAGCACCTTTGGTGGCAACCCATTAGTGTCCAGCGCTGGCGTAGCTATGCTACAGGCAATAGAAGAAGAAGGAGCTCTAATTAATGCTGCTGCCATGGGTCAGTTAGCTATGGATAAGCTGATGAATTTACAAAAGGAATATCCTTGGATAGTGGATGTGCGGGGCAAAGGTGTTATCATAGGAATTGAAGTGGCAGACCGGGGTCCAGAAATAGTAGCCAAATGTCAGGAAAAGGGCTTGCTGGTCAACTGTGCTGCAGGCAAGGTAATCAGATTGCTGCCTCCTTTAAATATTAGTATTGATGATATGAATAAGGGCTTGAATATCTTAGGGGAAGTTTTCGCTGAAATGTAAAAATCCTGTATCGGGAATGGAGGAAAAGGTGTGAAAGCAGTTTTGGTATTAGAGGATGGGACAGTTTTTGAAGGAAAATCCTTTGGAGCCCAAGGAATTACATCGGGGGAAGTGGTGTTTAATACTAGCATGGCTGGGTATCAGGAAATCATTACTGATCCATCTTATACGGGGCAGATTGTAGCTATGACCTACCCTTTAATAGGAAACTACGGGGTCAATGACCAATATGTGGAGTCAGCTCGTCCCCAGGCAAGGGGAATGATTGTCCGAGAGCATAGCCTCCATCCCAACAATTTTGCCAGCCAAAATTCTTTGCACAACTATTTGGAAAAACATGGAGTAGTTGGACTGTGGGGAGTGGACACAAGGGCGATTACAAAGAAGCTTCGCACCAATGGAACTATGGGGGGAGTAATCGCTGCTGGAGAAAATTTAGATATAGAGCAGCTGCAGGAGAAGCTTAAGGCAGCATGTATCACTGGACCCCATATAGTCCGCTCGGTGACAACTAGCACACCATATCAAATAGCTGGAGATGGACCGAAGGTGGTAGTACTAGACTTTGGTATCAAGCAGAGCATTCTGAGAAATCTCAAGAGTATTGGCTGCGATTTAACAGTGGTCCCCAGCTTTACTAGCTATGAGGATATTATGAGCCTAAATCCCGACGGCATATTTTTGTCCAACGGTCCTGGGGATCCTAAAGACGTGTCTGAAGCGGTGGCCACTGTACAAAAGCTTTTAGGTAAAAAGCCTATGTTTGGCATTTGCTTAGGTCATCAGATCATGGGATTAGCTATGGGTGCTGATACCTTCAAGCTGAAGTTTGGTCATCGGGGTGGCAATCAGCCGGTACAGGATTTGGAGACAGGAAAGGTTTACATCACCTCGCAAAACCACGGCTATGCGGTAGATTGGCAAACACTGGGCAGCCAGGTGGTAGTTACCCACAAAAACTTAAACGATAATACGGTTGAAGGAATCAAGTATAAAGAAAAGCGGGCTTTTTCGGTTCAATACCATCCGGAAGCAGTGCCTGGTCCTGAGGACTCAAAATATTTATTTGATGAGTTTTTAAAGCTAATTAATGAAGCTAGACTGGAGGGATGATAGATGGGGAAAAAGTCGTATCTGAAAAAAGTGTTAGTAATAGGTTCAGGCCCCATTATCATTGGGCAAGCTGCCGAGTTTGACTACGCGGGCACTCAAGCCTGTAAGGCACTGCGGGAAGAGGGTCTTGAAGTTGTCTTGATAAATAGCAATCCAGCCACTATCATGACAGATGCCAACATGGCTGACAAGGTCTACATTGAGCCATTGACCTTAGAGACGGTTACAGAAATTATAGCTAAAGAGCGCCCCGATGGGCTGGTGCCTGGGCTAGGTGGGCAAACTGGGCTAAATATGGCCGTTAAGCTCAGCGAAGCGGGAGTGCTGGAAAAGTATCAGGTAGAGCTATTAGGTACGCCAATCCAATCTATCAAGCGGGCTGAAGACAGGGAAATGTTTCGCCAGACCATGATTGAGCTGGGGCAGCCTATCCCGGAAAGCACTATTGTCAATAACCTGCAGGATGCCCTATCCTTTGGGGATAAAATTGGCTACCCAATTATTGTTCGCCCTGCCTACACCTTGGGGGGAACAGGAGGAGGTATAGCCACTAACTCCCAAGAGCTAGAGGAAATAGCTGGACTGGGCTTAAAGGTCAGCCTGATAGGACAGCTGCTATTAGAGCGCAGTGTGGCTGGCTGGAAGGAAATAGAATATGAGGTAATGCGGGACTCGGCAGATAACTGCATAACTATTTGCAACATGGAAAACTTTGATCCTGTTGGAATTCATACTGGAGATAGCATTGTTGTAGCTCCCTCCCAGACCTTATCAGATAGAGAATATCAAATGCTCCGCACTGCATCTATAAAAATCATTAGGGCTCTAGAGATAGAAGGGGGCTGTAATATTCAGTTTGCCCTCAATCCAAATAACAGCGACTACATTGTCATCGAGGTAAACCCTAGAGTAAGTCGCTCAAGTGCACTAGCCTCCAAGGCTACCGGATATCCTATAGCTAAGATGGCAGCCAAAATAGCCATCGGCTTAACTCTACCTGAGATTCAGAATCCGGTAACTAAAACTACCAGTGCCTGCTTTGAGCCTACTCTAGACTATGTGGTAGTTAAAATACCTCGGTGGCCCTTTGACAAATTTGCCACGGCAGAACGCCTTTTGGGTACCCAAATGAAGGCCACTGGGGAAGTAATGGCAATTGACCGCACCTTTGAAGGTGCACTGATGAAGGCAGTTCGCTCTCTAGAGATAGGCGCTTATAGCTTGCGTATCCCTGAGACTACCTACTACAGTGATATGGAGCTAGAATATAAGCTGGCTAAAGCCGATGACGAGCGAATATTTATCATAGCCGAAGCCTTCCGGCGCCAATGGACAGTGCGAGAAATAGCTCAGCTGACCCAGGTGGATCGCTGGTTTTTGCAAAAAATCAGACATATTATTGATCTGGAAGAGAAATTACAAGCTAATCCTTTAAACCCCCAGCTAATTAAGCAGGCAAAGGAATCAGGCTTTTCCGATTATCATATTGCCAAGCTCAAGGGTATTCAAGCCCAGGATGTACGGAACTTCCGCAAGGAGCATCAAGTGTTGCCCACCTATAAAATAGTAGATACATGTGCAGGAGAATTTGCGGCCCAGACTCCTTACTATTACTCCACCTATGAACAAGAGAATGAAGTGGAATCCTCTTCGAGGAAAAAAGTCTTGGTATTAGGCTCAGGACCAATCCGCATTGGTCAGGGAATCGAATTTGACTACTGCTCGGTACACTCGGCTTGGGCATTGGGGGAAGCGGGGATTGAGTCTATCGTCATCAACAATAACCCGGAAACAGTAAGCACTGATTTTGATACCTCTGACAAGCTGTACTTTGAGCCTTTGACCTTGGAAGACGTGCTCAACGTGGTAGACTTGGAGCAGCCCGAGGGAGTATTAGTTCAGTTCGGTGGTCAAACAGCTATTAATTTAGCTAGTGGACTGGCGGAGCAGGGAGTAAAGATATTGGGTACTAGCATGGAAAGCATCGACCTGGCTGAGGACCGACATAAGTTTGAGCTGCTGTTGCGCAGCTTGGAAATCCCTCAATCCGAGGGAAGAACGGCTACTCAGGTAGAAGAGGCGGTAAGCAAGGCGGCCCAGCTAGGCTATCCGGTAGTAGTGCGACCTTCCTACGTAATCGGCGGTCGAGCTATGGAGGTAGTGACAGGAGAGGCAGATCTTATCAGCTACATGAAGTCGGCGGTGAAGGTGTCACCTAAGCATCCGGTCCTAATTGACAAATATATTCGGGGCAAGGAGGTTGAGGTAGATGCCATCTCTGATGGAGAAGAGGTGCTTATTCCTGGCATTATGGAGCATATTGAGCGGGCAGGGGTGCACTCGGGAGACAGCATGGCTGTATATCCTCCTCAAAGCCTGACAGAAGAAGAGACACAGCAAATAATCGACTATACAGTGCGCATAGCCAAAGCGCTGGAGGTAAAGGGATTACTAAACATCCAATATGTGATTGAAGAGGGTAAGGTATACGTGCTAGAGGTAAACCCTCGCGCCTCTAGAACAGTGCCCATATTGAGCAAAGTGACTGATGTACCTATGGTCAAGGTAGCTACCCAGATAGCTATGGGCAAAAAATTAAAAGATTTCACCTATGGAACAGGACTATACCCTCAGATACCAAGTGTGATTGTAAAAGCCCCCGTCTTCTCCTTTGAAAAGATGGCCAAGGTAGATATTACCTTAGGACCAGAGATGAAATCTACTGGAGAAGTCATGGGTATGGATTTGACCTTTTCCAATGCACTGTTAAAAGCCATGGTAGCCAGCGGTATTAAAATTCCCCAACAGGGGAGAGTGCTTTTTTCTCTTGCTGACAAGGATAAGGAAGAGGGAGCACTTATTGCTAAAAGCTATATAGATCTGGGCTTTACTGTGCTGGCTACTCCGGATACGGCTAAGCATTTTGCCCAGATGAATCTGCCTGTTGAGAAAATAATCCAGAGTCCGCCGGGGGCTGAGGAAATAGTCAGGCTAATTAAAGATGGTCAGGTGCAGCTGGTTATTAATACTCCCACCAAAGGGAAGCTGCCGGAACGGAATGGATTTAAGCTCCGGCGAGCGGCAGCAGACTATCGGGTTCCTTGCTTGACAGCTTTAGATACAGCTAAAGCCTTAGCAAAGGTGATGGCTGCCCAGGAGCTCCGGCTCAACTATCAATCCCTACAGGAATACTTAGCAATGAGATAATAACAGGGTCTAAAAAAGATTGGGAGTCTGCAGGATGACTCCCAATCTTTTTTTAGATTTTCTATTGACTATAGGACTTTCTTGCTAAAAAAATAAAAATTTTAGTTTTCTGTTTTTTGCATAGAAGGAAAAACTATTTTTTTCTAGAATATTTTAACAAAACAACAAGGGGGAGTATCGGTGGTGGGGCCAGCTTATAAAAAAACAGCAATTCTTGGCCATCGGGGAGCTGGAGGCACTCATCCTGAAAACACCTTAGAAGCCTTTGCTGCCGCTGTCGCAATGGGTGTTGACGGTATCGAATTAGATGTTCATTTGACCCGGGATAGGATTCCTGTGGTAATCCACGATGAAAGGGTGGAACGGACAACAAATGGTCGGGGATGGGTAAAGGATTACTCCTTACTAGAGCTGAAAAAATTAGATGCGGGCACCTGGTTTAACCCCAAATTTTCGGGGGCAACTATACCTACCTTGCAGGAGGTATTAATAGTAGCGGAAAAAGCTTCGATAATAGTAAATATTGAAATAAAGACTGAGGTGATTGATTATCCAGGAATAGAGGAAAGGGTGCTGAAGCTGGTAGAGAAGCACTTGTCCCAGGAGCTGGTAATCATCTCCTCCTTCAATCACTATACGCTTGCTAACATTCACCGACATAATCCAGAGCTGGAAACAGCTATTCTGTATATGGAAAAGCTTTATAGGCCATGGGAGTATGCAGCAAGGCTGGGAGCCAGCGGTCTCCACTGTCATTGGTTGGTGGTAGATCAGGAGCTGGTAGCTGGGGCCAGAGACTGGGGGATGAGGGTGCGGCCCTTTACAGTAAATGATCAACAGGTAATGGCTAAAATGCTAGAGCTAGGCTGTGAAGGAATCATCACCGACTGGCCGGATAAAGCCCTGGAGCTAAAAAGAAGATAGATTTAGCGAGGTGAAGGGTATGGAAAAGTTTGCCCAGCTCATAGACTACAGCAGAGAATGGCTACTAAACCGAGTCTATGAGCGCATTTTAAGCAATGACAAGTTAAAGGAAGTTACTTCATGCAAGCAGGGATGGCAGAAGGCTTTAAAAGATATGTCAGGCCTTTTAATTGCGCTGATGAAAAACAGCTATCTACCCTTAGATAGGGATGCTAGCATCAGCTTTGACAGTGAGTATGTGATTACTTACGGCACTATTACTGGGAGGAAGCACCGGAATAGAGGAGCTAAGCTGGAGGATATTACCCAGGCCTTAGACTGCTTTCACCAGAGCTATTTAGAGCTGGCGGAGCTAGTTGAGGTTGAGGATTACCAAGCAGCCTTCAGCCAGTATACAGCTTGCTTTTTTGACAACTTTAAGCTAGGGCTAGCTAGAGGCTACAATGAGCTGGTAGAGAATAATTTATTACATAAGATTCAGGAGGAATCCTTTAATATTTACAACACCAAAGTAAAGCTTAGGGGAGTATTGGAAAGCTTGCCCACTCCGGTACTGCTGGTAAACCACAGCCTGCAGGTGGAATACTACAATCTGGCGGCCAACCTATTACTGAGAGAGGAAGCTAATAAAAATGGCCTGCCTATAAGCTATTTAGAGGTAGGAGTCCTGTTGCCTAAGCTGACTCAACATTTACATGCTTTTATAGATAGTGAGGAGAATCAAGCTACAATTACTGTGCAATTGTATTCTAGTTCAGACAATAGCTTTCAGATTCAGCTTAAGAAGTTTTATGACTACCAACATAGGGATGAGAATGTGATTATAATTATAAATGATATAACAGACCTAACGAAGCTGGAAAAAAACCGATATCTGATGGAAAACCTAAGTCTTTTTTCTGGAGGCATAGCCCATGATTTTAATAATTATTTAACCATTATTCGGGGGAATATAGATCTAATAAAAAGAGCTTTGGGGAGAAAAGATTCTATTGAGAAGGTGCTAGCCAATCTGCAGGAGGTGGAAAAAACCACCATGCTGGCTGCAAATCTAACCCAACAGCTGATGAGCTTTGCCAAAGGGGAAGAGCCAGATCGAAAGGTGGTCAACATTGCCAATACCTTGGCAGAGGTGGTGCAGGTAACGGCGGGAGGCTATGCAGTAAAATGTCAGCTGGAAATCCAGGAGGACTTGTGGACTACAGAGATAGATGAATGTCAAATCGGTCAGGTTTTTAGTAACTTGATTATCAATGCAGGAGAGGCTATGGAGCACAAGAAGGATGAGCAAATTTTAGTCAAGGCCACCAACCAGTATTTGAGGGAAAATGAAGTGGCTGGTTTACCACCGGGCCAGTATGTGCAGGTATCTGTGGAGGATCAGGGAGTAGGCATTGGACAGCAGGAGCTGAACAAGATATTTAACTACTATTACACCACAAAAAAGCAGGGCCAAGGCTTGGGCTTGGCCAGTGCGGCAAACATTGTCAAAAGGCATAAGGGTAGCATCCTAGTTGAATCTACTCGGGGCGTAGGATCAATCTTCACCGTTTACCTGCCCGCTACCAATTAATCTAGGCATTTGACGCTCAACTGTCTTATCCTTTCTTTTCTTTTTTAAAAATAGATGCTTGTAGTAGCGGCGATAGCTAAGGAGAGACCAAAAAGCAAAATATACTAAAGTAGCAGCCAGAATAGCATTTATTACTCCACCAACAAAAAATTCGGTAGAGAAGCTCTGGAGCTTACTAAGGGAAAAATAGCTAACCGGCTCACTGTCAACACCCTCCACTGCATCAATAGACTCCTGAAAAGACTTCTGCAGAGTATCAGTCAATTCTTCTGTAGTTACTCCTTTTCTCATAACGAATCTACCCATAATCAAGTTTAGGGAATAAAAAAAAGGAATAAAGAAGCCGGTGGCTAAATTAAATGTAACGGCAGCTATACCACTACTTTTGAGAATGCGAGCCAATCCTAAGGACAGGAACGGACCAACCCCAAGGGAAGGAATGAAGTTCCAAAAAATGCCGACAGCTGCCCCCATTGCTATAGTGTAGGGCTTGCCCTTTAGCTGAGCCAGCTCCTTGATTTTATTGTATAACCCAGTGATTTTTTGCTTCATGTGATTTAATTCACCCGTCCTTAGTCCGAATATGTCAATTATACACTAAAAATGTTGGTTTGAGTATTAGCTCTTGATTTCTTTATTATTAAAATATATTTTTAGTGTTAAAATATTATATGACAAATTAATGTTGAATTTTTATGCATTTGAATGTATAATTATTCTGAAATTACGACTTTTGGAGGTAGTGTATGACAGATTCAATTAATTTACAGGGCAGAGATTTTTTATCTCTATATGATTTTCAGCCAGCAGAGCTGAACTATCTGTTAGATCTAGCTATTGAGCTGAAAGAAAAACAGAAATCGGGAGAACCTCATCAGCTGCTAGCAGGAAAAACACTGGGTATGATATTTCAAAAAGCATCTACCCGAACCAGGGTATCCTTTGAAGTAGGAATCTACCAACTGGGAGGCCAGGGACTTTTTCTAAGCAGCAACGACCTGCAAATTGGTAGAGGTGAGCCGGTATGCGATACGGCTCGAGTTTTGAGCAGGTATTTAGATGGTATTATGATTAGAACCTTTAGCCATCAAGAGGTGGAGGAGCTAGCCCGATATGCATCGGTGCCGGTCATCAACGGCTTAACTGACCTGCTGCATCCCTGTCAAGTGCTGGCTGATTTAATGACTGTTCGTCAGTACAAGGGACAGCTAGCCGGATTAAAGCTGGCCTACATAGGTGATGGCAATAATATGGCCCACTCACTGATGCTAGGTGGAGCTAAGATGGGCATGAATGTAATGATAGCATCCCCCCCAGGCTATGAGCCATTAGTGGAAATTGTCACCAAGGCTAAGCAAGTAGCCGCCGAAACAGGAGGCTCGATTCAAGTAGTCCATGATCCCAGAGAAGCTGCCGTCGAAGCGGACGTGGTCTACACAGATGTGTGGGCTAGCATGGGTCAGGAGCAGGAGCAGGAGTTGCGAGCCAAGGCCTTTAGGGGTTTTCAAGTTAACCGTCAGCTAATGGAGCTGACCAACTCGGAATCGATGGTCTTACACTGTCTACCTGCCCATAGAGAGGAAGAAATAACCTCAGAGATATTTGAGCATTATCAGCAGATGATTTTTGATGAAGCAGAAAATCGCTTACACGCCCAAAAGGCAATTATGGCAGCTATCATGAAATAGAAGAAAGCTGCTAATAATACATACTACTATCAAAATTATATGGAATGAAGAAAGGGAGAATGTTTGCTATGAGTAAAAAAATTGTACTAGCCTATTCAGGGGGATTAGATACGTCTATTATCATTCCCTGGTTAAAGGAAAACTACGGCTATGAGGTAATTGCCATGTCTGCTGACCTGGGACAGGGAGAGGAATTGTCTCCATTAAAGGAAAAGGCAATTGCCACTGGTGCTAGCAAAATTTATATTGAAGACCTGAAAGAGGAATTTGTCACTGACTTTATTTATCCAACCTTGAAGGCTGGTGCAGTATACGAGGGAAAATATTTATTGGGCACTTCCTTTGCCCGACCATTAATCGCCAAACGCTTAGTAGAAATTGCTGAGCAGGAGGGTGCGGAGGCTATTGCCCATGGAGCTACTGGCAAAGGCAATGACCAGGTGCGCTTTGAGCTTACTGTAAAGGCATTAAACCCTTCCTTGAAAATAGTAGCTCCTTGGCGGGAATGGGACATCAAATCAAGGGAAGATGCTATCGACTATGCTGTAGCCCGAGGTATTCCAGTACCTGTTACCAAAGAGAAAAACTACAGCATGGACCGAAATATCTGGCATCTATCCCACGAGGGCTCTGATCTGGAGGATCCCTGGAATGAGCCTAAGAGCGACATGCTGATGCTGACTGTAGCGCCAGAAAAGGCTCCAGACCAGCCTACCTATGTAGAGCTGGAGTTTGAAAAGGGTATCCCCGTTAAGCTGAACGGAGAAGCGCTAGGGCCGGTGGCTCTGCTGGAAAAGCTAAATCAAATCGGTGGCGCCAACGGCATCGGTATAGTTGACATGGTAGAAAACCGTCTGGTGGGCATGAAGTCTCGGGGAGTATACGAAACCCCTGGTGGTGCTATTCTCTACGCTGCCCATGGGGAGCTGGAGCGGTTGACCCTGGACAGACAGACCTTGCACTTTAAGGAAATAGTGGCGGGCAAATATGCTGAGCTGGTCTATGATGGAGTGTGGTATGCCCCCATTCGGGAAGCCTTAGATGCCTTCGTCGACGTAACCCAAGAAACGGTGACAGGCACAGTGCGCATGAAGCTATACAAAGGGAACTGTACACCAGCGGGAATGAAGTCCCCCTATTCGCTGTACAATGAAGAGTTTGCCACCTTTGGTGAAGATGCGGTCTACAACCAAAAGGATGCTGAAGGCTTTATCAACCTCTTTGGGCTGCCCTTACAGGTGCGAGCCATGATGAAGAAAAAGGCTGGTCTAAAATAATGAGCAAGCTATGGGGTGGACGTTTTACAAAGACAACCGACTCCCTGGTGGAGGATTTTCACTCATCCATTCCCTTTGATTGTCGACTATACAAGCAGGACATTCAGGGAAGTATTGCCCATGCGGGCATGCTAGGAGCCAAGGGAATAATTCCAATGGCAGAATCGGAGCAAATCATAAAAGGTCTTAAGGAAATCTTGGCTGACATTGAAGCAGGCCAGGTGGAGTTTACCGTAGCCGACGAAGATATTCACATGAATATCGAGCGGATTCTCATAGAAAAAATCGGCCCGGTGGGTAAAAAGCTCCACACGGGAAGAAGCCGCAACGACCAAGTGGCCCTGGATGTGAGATTATACCTTCGAGAGGAAATCAGAGAAATTCAATCTCTGCTAACAAAGCTTGTTCAAGCCCTGGTGCAGGTAGCTGAGGTCAATGTGGATACCTTTATGCCTGGGTATACCCACCTGCAGAAGGCTCAGCCGGTGACCCTGGGTCATCACTTAATGGCCTATAGTCAAATGTTCTACCGAGACTGGGAGAGGCTGGAGGATTGCTATAAGCGAGTAGATGTGATGCCCCTTGGCTCAGGAGCTTTGGCGGGCACTACCTTCCCTGTAGATAGAGATATGGTGGCTCGAGAGCTGGGCTTTGCTAAAATCAGCGATAACACCATGGATGGGGTAAGTGATCGAGATTTTGCCATCGAGTTTTTAGCTGCAGGCTCTCTGATAATGATGCATCTAAGTAGATTTTGTGAGGAGCTAATTATCTGGTCTACTGACGAATTTAAGTTTATTGAAATGGATGATGCCTACAGCACCGGCTCCAGCATTATGCCCCAGAAGAAAAATCCTGACGTAGCTGAGCTGATAAGAGGAAAGACTGGCCGAGTGTATGGTGATTTAATCACCTTGCTGACAGTAATGAAATCACTGCCTTTAGCCTATAATAAGGATATGCAAGAGGACAAGGAGCCTTTGTTTGACGGGGTGGATACAATCAAAAAATCCCTGATGGTCTTTGCTCCTATGATTAGCTCCATGAAGGTGAAAAAGGAAAACATGGCTCAAGGAGCCAAGGGTGGATTTACTAATGCCACCGACGTGGCCGACTACCTAGTTAAAAAGGGAGTTTCCTTTAGGGAAGCCCACGAGATAGTGGGCAAGATGGTTCTGTTCTGCCTACAGAATAAGCTGAACCTGGAGGACATGACCTTGGAGCAGTATCAAGAGCAATCCCCGGTTTTTGCTGAGGATATTTATCATGCCATATCCTTGGAAACCTGTGTTAACCAGCGACAGGTGGTAGGTGGCCCGGCAAGGGATGCAGTTTTAGCCTCTATTGCCAAAATGCAAGAGCAGCTAGCCTTGGAATAGGAAATAAAACTAAGCACGGCTTAGGATTAGATTGGCGGTGATTAAAGTGACAGTGGAAAAAACAGATTTAACCGGGACTACCCGCTTAACCCAGCTAGTAGAGTGCTCTGGCTGAGCAGCCAAAATAAGTCCGGCGGACTTAACACAGGTTTTGGGTCAGCTGCCTGTTTGGACAGACCCAAATATTTTAGTAGGTACTAGTACAGCTGATGACGCAGGTGTTTATAAAATAAACGACCAGATGGCCTTGGTTCAAACCGTTGACTATTTTACCCCCGTGGTGGATGACCCCTATGTCTTTGGTCAAATAACCGCCGCCAATGCTTTAAGTGATATCTATGCCATGGGCGCTAAGCCCCTCACTGTGCTTAACATAGTTGCCTTTCCAACAAAAACCCTTCCCTTAACCCAGCTGGCTCAGATATTGCAAGGGGGTGCTGATAAGGTTAGGGAGTCGGGGGCAAGTATTATAGGTGGTCATTCTATAGTGGACAAGGAGCCGAAATACGGCATGGCTGTTACAGCTATAATCCATCCCGACAAGGTGGTTACCAACGGAGGGGCCAAGCCGGGGGACTGGCTTATCCTGACAAAGCCACTGGGAATAGGTATTATGGCCACTGCCATTAAACAAGGCAAGGCATCGGCAGAGGGCGAAAGGGAAGCTATCCAGGTGATGACTACCTTGAATAGGGATGGAGCCCAGGTGATGACTGAAGTGGGAGTAAACGCCTGCACTGATATAACTGGCTTTGGGTTCTTAGGCCATCTATCGGAAATGACTAAGGCCAGCCGTGTGGGGGCAAAGGTATATGCTAGCGCTGTTCCTGTTTTAGAGGAAGCTCGTAGCTTAATTGCCCAAGGAGTATGTCCGGGGGGAACAAAGAAGAATCTGGATTTTGTCAGTGCCAATGTGGACTTTTCTGATGAGATCAGTCAGGATATGAGATTGCTGCTGGCCGATGCCCAGACCTCAGGAGGATTGCTGATGTCAGTTCCCCAGGAAAAGGGGAGAGAGCTGGTGAGCAAGCTAATAGCTAAAGGTGTTCCTGCCCATGTGGTAGGAGAGATAACGGAAGATTTGTCAGGAATGATTAGGGTAATTGAGTAGAGAATCCTCTTCGCCAGTCCTATACTAGGACATAATAACCGATCTTAACTGTCCTATTTTTAAAACGATGTCCTAAAGACAAGACATAGAAACCTGCTCTAATATTTTATATTAGGGCAGGTTTTTTTAGTTTAAATGTCCTGTTTATAAGCAATTCAGCATATTTATCTGAAAAGTTAGAAATTTGGAACAATTATTGCATATAGCTTAAATTAACTAGATATGCACACAATACTCAATAAAAAGGGGGATAAAGGGATGCCTGTAAGGGAGCTATACTGGAATATAGGGGATCATAGTTTAATGTACGTCTTTTTTGCCATATGCTTAGCGGTGTTTGGCTATGGCTGTTATCGCAAATATCAATTTTGGAAACAGCTGGGCAAACCGGAGGATAGAAGTCAGCCTAGGGGAGAGAGGCTAAAGCTGGTACTGATAAACGCCTTGGCCCACAAAAAAATTTTTCGAGAAAGCTTTGCCGGAACCATGCATGGATTTATTTTCTACGGTTTTTTAGTACTTTTTATTGGCACGGTATTAGTAGGCTTAGATGACCACTTAGGCATACCTATAGTACACACAAATTTCTTTCTATACTTTAAGTTTTTACTTGATGTAGCTGGGTTTTTAGTGCTGATAGGCATATTTATGGCCCTGTATCGCAGGTATATTCTTAAGCCGGAGGGGATTGACAATCGGAAAGATGATGCAATTTCCTTGGTGCTAATATTGGCAATAATTCTAACCGGGTTCGCCTTAATAGGCTTAAGGCTGGCAGTGGAGCCGGTGGACTGGATTGCCTGGACGCCAGTAGGGATGGCAGTAGCTGCTGTGTTTAAAGCCACTATTGGAAGTCCTGAAACTATGCTGACTATGCATAGGGGCTTGTGGTGGCTCCATATGCTGCTGGCCTTCGTCTTTATTGCCTATATTCCTTATTCTAAGATGTTTCATATCTTTACATCTACAGCAAATCAGTATTGGCAGAATCTAGAGACTAAAGGCGCTTTAAAGCCGATTGACTTTGAAGATGAATCGGTAGAAACCTTTGGCATCAAGAAAATAGAGGAATTTAGCTGGAAGCAGCTATTTGATACAGAAGCCTGTACTCGATGTGGCCGCTGCCAAGATAATTGTCCCGCATATCAGACTGGCAAGCCATTGTCTCCTAAAGAGATCATCCAGTCAATGAATACTCACCTACAGCAGAGCTACCAGGGAATAGTCAGTGGTCAGTCTACTGGCGAACAGGGTCAAGAAGTTGCAGCAACAGCAGAAGAGGTAAATTTAATCGGAGACGTTTTAGATCAGGAGGCTATCTGGAGCTGTACCACCTGTGGATCCTGCGAAGAGCAATGCCCGGTATTTATTGAACATGTACCTAAGCTGATGGAGCTACGTCGTCACTTGGTGCTAGATGAAGGGGAAATATCACCAGAAGCCCAAAAAGCACTAACTAACATGGAGCGATTAGGTAATCCATGGGGAATGGGAAAAGCTACTAGGACAGACTGGACTAAGGGATTAGATGTGCCTACCCTAGCTGAGGTGGAAAACCCCGAGTATGTTTATTGGGTAGGCTGTGCTGGCTCCTTTGATGCTCGCAACCAAAAGGTGGCAGCTGCTATGGTGAAGGTGCTTAAGCAGGCTGGGGTGAGCTTTGGCATCATTGGCAATGAGGAAATGTGCTGTGGAGAATCAGCTCGACGGCTAGGAAACGAGTACCTATATCAGAGCTTAGCTGAGGGCAATATTGAGCTTTTAAAGGAACAGGGGGTCAAGAAGATATTTACCCATTGTCCCCATTGCTTCAATACCTTAAAAAACGAATACCCCCAATTTGGTGGAGATTTTCAAGTGCTGCATCATTCCCAGGTACTGCTAGAACTAATAAAGAAGGATAAGATTCAAATGAGCAATCCCCTGCCCACTGGAGTAGCTTATCACGACTCCTGTTATTTAGGTAGATACAATCAGGTCTACCAAGAGCCGAGAGATATTTTGCGGGCTATTCCCCAGGCCACCTTAAAGGAAATGGACAGAGTATTGGAAAAGAGCTTCTGCTGTGGAGCAGGTGGAGGCCGTATGTGGATGGAAGAAACTATCGGACAGCGCATAAATGAAGTTCGAGCGGAGGAAGCTCTAAAAACAGGAGCATCATTTTTGGTGACAGGCTGCCCCTACTGTTTGACTATGATGGATGATGGAGTAAAGGCTAAGCAGCAGGAGGAGCATGTGCGCTTGAGAGATATTGCAGAAATGGTGGCAATTACTATGAAAACAGAGTAAAAAAAGAAATAGAAATATCCCTAAACTAAAAGCATTAAAGGAGGGCAAAGAGCCCTCCTTTAATGCTTTTGTGCATAGATAATAAAATTA
Source organism: uncultured Clostridia bacterium (assembly GCA_964454195.1). GTDB lineage: Bacteria > Bacillota > Desulfitisporia > Desulfitisporales > JAWSUQ01 > CAYVRD01. The sequence continues at coordinate 568 of CAYVRD010000044.1, read as the reverse complement.
TTTGGACATAAGTTTATATGATATAATAAATATTATAGCTTTTTAAAACAGTGGGGAGATGAAACATCTTGCTGTCTACTATTCATTTAATTTTACTAGCCTTAGGAGGGCTGGCAGGCTTTATGGCTGGATTGCTGGGCATTGGAGGTGCAATAATCCTAGTGCCAATGCTGATGTACATTCCACCGATGTTTGGTGAGGAGCTTTCCTTTCATACTATAACAGGCATCTCCATGACTCAGGTCTTTTTTGCAGCTTTGACCGGTATAATTGTCCACTCCAAAGGGGGCAATATCAGATGGAATCTAGTGCTTTTAATCGGGGGCTTTATGCTAATAGGTAGCTTCGCAGGATCAATTTTCTCCAATTATCTTCCTGAAAGGACTCTGAAGAAGGTTTTTGCAGCTGTGCTGGCTATTTCAATGCTTATGCTCATGCAAACCAAGAGGGATGAAGGGGAGGAGCAGGATGAAGAAGGGGGTAAAGTCAACACCTACGCGGAAACCAGGCATAAAAAGGGTATAGCTGGAGTGATGGGTCTGGTAATCGGTACCCTGTCGGGCATGGT
>CAYVRD010000043.1:0-18102 GCA_964454195.1 uncultured Clostridia bacterium | reverse complement strand
GCTTGCCTGGAATCAGTGATAACATTAGGGTCATTAGCATCGTGGGCAGGTTTCTAGAGCATACTAGAATCTTTTACTTTTACAACAATGGCTTTCCTCAGCTATTCTTAGGCAGTGCCGACTGGATGCCCAGGAATCTGGACCGCCGGGTTGAAATCATTTTCCCAATCCAGGATGAAAATATTAAGGATCGCATAATTAAAACTCTCTATTTGTACCTACAGGATACTGTCAAGGCTAGAGAGCTTGCTCCAGATGGCGAATATCGGCGCAGGGAGTTATCTAGTGTGAAGCAAATCAGCGTACAGGATATGTTAATGGATAAAACAAAGAATAAAGATACTGAGATTTTAAATAGCTAAAGGAGCTTTGCTATGGAAGAAAAGATTGGAATAATTGACATTGGCTCTACCTCAATCCGCTTAATAATCATGCGGATAAATGAAAATGGCTCCTATCGAATGATTGACCAAAAGAAGGATATGATCAGGCTATCAGAGGGCTTAAACGAAACTGGCAATCTGCTACCTGAGGTAATGCAGCAGGCACTGCGCTGTCTCAGCTTGTTTAAAAAGCTGTGTACAGCCCATCAAGTGAGTAAAATCCTAGCAGTAGCCACAGCAGCCACTAGAAAAGCTGCCAATGGGTCTAATTTTTTAGAGCTAATTCAACACAAGACTGGAATTCAGGTAGACATAATCAGCGGCCAGCGGGAGGCCTATCTGGACTACATAGGCTCGGTAAACACCATGCCTCTAGATAGCTATATTTTAATCGATGTGGGAGGGGGCAGCACCGAGCTGGTGCTGGTAGATAAGAGAGAATTTCGCCATAGCGTCAGCATACCTATGGGAGCTATGAATTTGTCTGAGCGCTTTGGCAGTAGTAGAGCCTACAGCACCGAGGAGCTGAACCAGCTCAATGACTATGTTGGCAAGGAGCTGACTAGTGTTGAGTGGCTAAATGAAACTAGCAGCCTGCCGGTAGTGGCTCTGGGAGGCACAGCCCGAACCATGGCTAAAATCAATAAATACACCCTTAGGTATCCTTTGGAGGGAGTGCATAACCATTGCCTTAAGCCCCAAGCAGCTTTTGATATCTATCAGTACTTGGCCGAGTTGTCTCCAGTAAAGCGCCGCAAGGTACCTGGCCTAGCCAAGGAGCGCACCGATATTATCGTAGGAGGATTAGCGCCTATCATCAATTTGATTAAAATTATTCAAGCTAAGCAGGTGTGCATCTGTGGGAACGGGCTGCGGGAAGGTCTTTTCTACGAGTACTACCTTCAAGAGGTCCATAAAAATAAACCAGTGGTCCACTCAGTACTGGAGCACAGCCTGGAAAACAATCTGCTCAACTATGATATAAACACTGCCCATAGCCGCCATGTCCGTCAGTTGGCCTTACTGCTCTTTGACCAGCTGCAGCAGCTCCACAATCTAGACCATTCCCACCGGCGGGCGCTGGAAACGGGAGCCCTACTCCATGATGTTGGTCGAGCTATAAATTACTACAACCATCATGCCCATAGCTTTTATCTAATATTGAATGCTCGGCTAAACGGACTTACCCACCGGGAAAAGGTAATTGCTGCCTTTGTGGCAGGCTTTCACAATTCCTCCGCCTTTAAGGAAGTAGTCAAGGACTACTCTGCTATTCTCAGGCCAGAGGACGAGCTGATCATTCGCCAGCTGGCTATACTGGTGCAGATCGCCGATCTGCTAGACCGCTCAGAGTGCGGCCTAGTCCAAGCTCTTCGCTGTCATTTAGCCAATGGACACGTACAGGTAATGCTTTCCACCGAAGGCTTGGCAGAAAATGAGTACGAGGCAGTAGAGTGTACCAGAAAAAAGTTTGCCAAGCTCTTTGGCAAGGAGCTATGGTTTGTCTAGCAGCTCTACCGGCAGCATAATTTTTTGTCCTACCATAAGCATATTGGGGTTAGAGATTTGATTTTTTTCTAGAATTTCCCCTAAGCTGGTCTGACTGACATTTAGCCGCTCCATCAGTCGACCTAAGCTGTCCCCAGGTTGAACAGAAACCTGTATCCAGTGAATTTCCTTCTGGCTTTGAATTGCAGCTAGGCTTTGCTCCAAATCCGTCAGCTTTTCCCGCAATGCAGCTATTTGCAGCTCAGCAGGATTTAGGTCTCCATAGTTGATGACTATTTGTCGATTTGCTTGACTCAGATTGTGATAGACACTGGTAGTTACGAAAATAGCCAGGAGCACCATGGCAGCAATAGCCATCTGCTTAAACCAGTCCTGGTAGGCTAAATGCTTGTTTAATCGCTCCTGCATAGCCACCACCTCCCGCTGGGCATAGCGACCCTGCTGAAGGTTTTGCACCTGCTCGGCACGACAAGTAAGATAATTGTGCTGCATTTGAGAAAGATCCTGCTGTAAGGTAGACATCTGGTGCTGGATTTCGGTCATGTCCAGCCTAAAGCTGCTGGTCTCCTCTTGCAAATGCTTTATTTTTTTCTTCTTACTCATTTTGAAAAGTCACCTCCAGAAAGGAAAATGTGCCAAATATGGACATCAAAGCTTATATTGATAATTATACATTGGAACAGCTAGAAAGCAAATACCAGCTTTCCCATCATGGTAACCATCATCATCGGGTAAGGGCCTTCTCTTTATGCCTATTTAGCTTTCTCAAAAGTAGATTTGCCTTAACAGAGGAGCAGGGAAACCTGCTGCAGATAAGTGCACACCTCCACGACTTGGGTCATTTTATCAATGAAAAGCAGCATGATAAGCACACCAGATATCTGATAAATCAAGATCAGCTGCTCAGCCATCTCCCCCCCAAGCTGCGCTCCATGCTAGCCTTGATTGGGGGAGGCCACCGCAATACCCTAGGCAAGGAGCTAAATAGCCATGACAGTGCCGAAAGAGCTACTATAATAAAGCTAGCTGCTATTCTCCGCGTTGCCGATGCCCTGGATTATCCTAGACATCCAGCGGCTGATATCCAACAAATAGGTTGGCGCAAGGGAGGGCTTACCATCTATATGATCAATACTGATATTGCAGCCGTAGCTAACCGAGTAGAAAAAAAGGGCTTACTTTTTAAAGACTGTTTCGGAGATATCAATGTAGAAGTGGATAAAGGGAAAGGGTAGGTATTCTCACTCAAAAGCCTGAGAACAACCTACCCTTTCCCTGTTCGGTGATACTGCAACCAGTAATCCCCCTTCATATAACCCTTACTTCACTCCTACTTCTTTCCCTTGCAAAATGCTCCAAGCTCATAAAGAAGATCATTGATTAGCCATAGCTTCATTTCCATTCAACTGTCCCATCTGAAGGTCTAGGCCCTCTTCCCTGATACCGGGATAGCTTGACAGTGTTCCACCATAGCCAGTGAATCTAGGGTCTTTTTCGCTAGTTTCGGAGCTTAATGCCCCCCTCCTAGCTTAGTTAAATTATAACCTATTTTAGACATGCTGTCAAGAATTAGTCATATAATTCGCGCAAATTTTCCAGCCTTCTATCCCTGCAAAAGCCCTGCTTCCTCCCGCCACTGCCTAAAGCCTTCTTTGACCAGCTCAAAGGTCTTTTTGCTCACCTGAGGTAGCTCGCCCAAAATCCGCTCCGCTTCTTTAAAGCCCTTGATCACAGCACCCTCAAGCAAATCAATCTTGCTGGGATCACCACCAGAAATGCCCTTGGCAAAATCTAAAATCCGATTAGCTACAATTTCCGGATCAATGAGCTGTAAATATTCCTCTTCGGTAAGCTCAGTCTTTTGATTCCAATCAATTCCCTCTGCCGATTTATTTTGACTTAGTAGCAAGTCCTTAGTATACTGCCATAGCTGCTTGATTTGTTCTCCCCGCAAGCCCATATTGCTGTAGATTTTCGCATACTGATTTTTTAGACTCACAGGACTAGTCTTGGCCTTGGCTTTGCTACTCTTAACACCTAAGCCATCAGCCTTAGCTCCCTTAGCAATACCCTTTGCCAAGGCTATACCCTTTGGTGGGTTTTGGATACCTCCAGCTATCTTTACCATCTAAAATCACCCCTCTACTTATTTTAATTCTATTTATTTCACTTTACTATTATATCGGGATAATTGAGAAAAAAATTAGTACAAATTTTTAAAAAATTTCCCGGCTTGTAAAGGTAAATTGTGTTAAATGTCGAAAAAAGAATAGGAATAATAAGCCTTTAAAAGGAGCTCTACATGGACAGACATTTGCCGACTAAAAACCTTTTTTTTATTTTGGGGATATGTTTAATAGTTATCTGGCTAGCAGGCTCTTTCCTGAACCCTGCCATAGCCATAGAGCAGGAGCAGTCCCATAATGTATTGGTAATTCACTCCTATCACAAGGGATTTTATTGGACCGACCAGCTCCATGAGGGCATTATGGCCCAAATAGGCCAGCATACTAACATAGAAGTCTATGTGGAGTATATGGATGTCTACCGCCAGCCTTCTAAACAGCATTTAGCTCTGTTTGCTCAGCTGTTGAAGCGAAAATATGAATCCAGCCAGCTTAGCCTAATTATATGCACCGACAACGATGCCCTGAGCTTTATTTTAGACAATCAACAGCTTTTCCCCCAGATTCCTGTGGTTTTTGTGGGCATAAATGATTTTAACCACCAAATGCTGCGGGGATACACCCACTTTACCGGTCTGGTGGAAACACCCGCTTTAGGGCAGACTGCCGCCCTGGCCCTCAGGCTTCACCCCCAGGCCAGCCAGCTAATTGTCTACGGCGCTGACTCGGTCACCTATAGAGCTATGAAGGACACCCTGCTTAATCAGCTGAAGGATAATCCAATCATAGAAAAGCTTGTCTTCAAAGAAAGCTTCTCTATGGAAGAGGCCATCCTAAGCTGCTCTACCCTAACCCCCGACACCGTGGTACTTATAATATCACCTCTGTGGGATTTCCATGGAAATTTTGTCAGCTATGAGAAGGTAGCTGAAAGCATTGCTAGAAACTGTACTGTCCCCCTTTACAGTATTGCAGACTTTATCTTGGGCACAGGAGTTATCGGTGGAAAAATGCAAAGGGGCTACGACCACGGCTATATTGCTGCCCAGATGGCACTTCGCATTCTAAGTGGGGAAAAGGCAGAAAGTATTCCCATTATTGAAGAAAGCCCTGTCAGCTATATGTTTGACTACGATCAGCTAGTACTTCATAGCATAGATATTAACTCATTACCTAAGGACAGCATAGTTATCAATTCCCCCTCTAATTTTTATGAGATACACCGCAGCTACGTTTACACCATGTTAGGCACTTTAGCCTTTCTAGTTTTTGCCCTTTCTTATCTAGGGGCAACTAATTTAAAAAGACAACGGGCGGAAAAGGCTGCTACCATGGCCCAGCTACAGCTTCAGCAGAGCTACGATGAGCTGGAGTCAACCTATCAGCAGCTTTTGGCTACAGAAGAAGAGCTGCACCAGCAATACGATGAGCTTAGCAGTCATCAGGAGCGCTTGCGCTTAACTCAGGAGCGGTATCAGCTGGCTTTAGAAGGGTCTAATGACATCATGTGGGACTGGGATATGCAAAGAGACGATCAAATTCATTTTTCTGCCCGTAGTAGCCATATTTTAGCTTTTCCTAACGGTCTACCCTCAATTACTAGTCATCATTTTTTGCAGCTGGTTCACCCAGAGGATGTGACTTCTTATTCTGCAATACTGGTAAAGCATCTTAAAAAACAAATTCCCATCTTTCAATGTCAGGTTAGATTGCGAACAGTTCAGGGCAAAGGAAAATATAAATGGTTTCTGATTAGAGGAAAGGCAGTTTGGGATAATGAGAATACAGCAGTCCGCATGGCTGGCTCTATTACCGATATTAACGATTTGAAAAACTATCAAGAGCAAATTTATCAGCTAGCTTATCTTGACTCTTTAACAGGCCTGGCAAATAGGAGCAACCTACTAAACACTCTAGAAGGCATGCTGGACAAGGCTACTGCACCCCAAGACAAGGTAGCTCTATTTTTCATGGATTTAGATAACTTCAAAGCAATTAACGATTCTGCTGGACATCAGGCAGGTGATGAGCTGCTGCAGATTGTGGCCAATATGCTCACCGTACTTACTATGGAGCATGACATGGTAGTCAGTCGTTTTGGCGGAGATGAATTCGTCCTCTTAAAAGGGCCGGTGGAAAGCAACCAAGAGCTGTTTGAAATAGGAGATAAAATCTTAGCAGGCTTTAAAAGCCCTATAGAAATAAATGGCATAGATTACTTTATCACTCCCAGCATGGGGCTGGTTTTTTCTCCTGAGCATGGCATGAATAGTCAGACCCTACTAAAAAACGCAGATATAGCCATGTATCAAGCTAAAAAGGCGGGAGGTAATCGCTATCAGCTCTTTACTGAAAGGATGACCACATCCCTCCTGGAGCGGGTAGAAATGGAGAAAAATCTGCGCTATGCACTACAGCGACAAGAGTTTAGTTTGCACTACCAGCCCATCGTAAATATGATTACAGGGAATACCGTTGGAGTAGAGGCCCTTCTGAGGTGGTATCAGCCAGAGCGAGGCTGGATATCTCCCGTCGAATTCATCCCGGTAGCAGAAGAGACAGGGTTGATTATCCCCCTAGGTCAATGGGTGCTAGAGACAGCCATCGCCCAAAACAAGAAATGGCAGGAGCTGGGTTTACCCCCCTTAGTGATGTCGGTAAATATCTCCTCAAAGCAGCTCCAGCAGGGCAACCTGCCCACTAACGTACCCCAAGCATTAGGTAATGCGGGACTTGATCCCCGCTGGCTACGGCTGGAAATTACCGAATCTACTGCTATCGAAGATTTTGAATACACCCTTGAGGTTTTAAATGAGCTAACGGAAGCGGGAGTGGCCTTTGCCTTAGATGACTTTGGTACCGGCTATTCCTCTCTAAACTACCTGCGCCAGCTGCCAGTAACCTCATTAAAAATTGATAAATCCTTCCTTCAATCAATCATGGAGGACTCCTTATCCCAGGAAATAGCTCTAGCCATAATTACTTTAGCCCACGGCTTAAACATGACAGTGGTTGCCGAGGGAGTGGAAACTAGGGATCAGGCTGACTTTCTGCGAGCAAATAAATGTGACAAGGCCCAGGGATACCTTTTTAGCAAATCACTTCCTCCAGAGCAGCTGGAAGAATATCTTCTCAGAAAGTAAATTGGCAATATAAAGAAACCCCAAACCCTAAAGTCAAGCTGTAGACTTTTAGGGCTTGGGGTTTAAAATGTTCTTATATTATTTTTTCTATTTCTGCTATTAATTCTTCTACTATCTTCAAGCATTCTTCAGGTATTTTTCTAAGGCTTGTTGACAATGGAAGCAAACTAATCCTAGATCTCCCTCATGCTTATATAGTATATGGGCACCTTTAAGATCTTTTTTCCCTTTATTAAACCAATCCTCATATCTAACAGTATCAATCAATTAAACTCACCCCCGATTTAAACACTATATATCCAAAAGAGGATGGATCAGTCTTATATCTTTCCCATTCTTCTTGGGTATATATTACAATGTCAAAATCTATCTCACTTTCAATATTAAGTAAGATATTATATATTAGTCTTCTTTTATCATCAGTATCTATAATCAAGCATAAGTCAACATCACTATGTTTACTAATTACTCCTTTAGCGTAAGAACCAAATAAAAAAATATCAATAGGATTGTATCTTTCTATTAATTGCTGTGTAAGGTTTTCAACATGCCAGCTGTTTTTGTGCATTCCATATGACCACCTTAATTTTTTATTGTCTTTCTTACTCATCTACTGTTGTTTTCAATATTTTATCATGTGGATTTGCTACATTCAAGTTCATTAAAGGTATGATTATATCAGACCTCTCAGAAGATAAAACCCTTAAGCCAAGTGACATTGACTTAAGGGTTAGATGTACATGTCTATTGTGGTGCCCAGGTGAGGTTGAAGAGCTTGCTCTAAGGCCTTGGTGCTGGATTCTAGTAGCTTGGCAATATCCTCAGGTTGTCCTGCAGTGCTGTCCATGGCCATCTTTAGTACTGCTGTACTGGCCTGCTGCTGAAGCTTCATTTGATTTAAAGCAATTGACATGGCGGCAACATCCATCCCCATCTCCTCCTTTTCTAAGCAATCATGTCCATTAATACTCCGACAGTAGTATTCTTAGCTCTATCTGCTATTTGGATAGCAGCCTCAGGCGGAAAAGCAGCTACCAGATTGCCACTGTTTTTCATGGTAATACGGAACTGCTGGCCACCAGTGGACTCATCTAATTTGTAGCTCACATTATAGTCGGTGTTCTCCACCATTTTCTGCAAACTGCGGTAAATTTCGTTTATGCTATGCTCAACTACCTTTTTAACACTATTGTTAGACAAATTGGCCTTGTGCTCCAGCTGCTTTTGGGTAGGAGTCTTGAAATTATCAAAGTTGTGCTGAGGCGGTGACACAATAGGCCGCATTATTTGATTAGATGATTGAATGATCATATAAATTCCTCCCATCTAATTACATATTAACAGAATATTGAAGAAAAATAAATGTATATTTTTGACTAGATGCTATTTACACCATTATATTAACAGCTTCTGCAGATATACTGATGTTTGCGCCTATCTCTTTAAAGGTATAGCCTGCCTCCACGGCGGCTTTTACATAGCTAACTTTTTGCTTTCTCAGGTATCTCTTCCTTGAGCCAGACTTTATCAGCAAGAAGTCGGACTCATTTTCTACCACTTGCCTCAATAGGTCGTCTAGTGCAACAATCTTTTTTTCCAGGGCTTTGTCAGTTTCCACATAATCGCCGATCACTTCCCCTTCTTCGAAAAACTCTTTTGCCTTAATAATTGGCTCTTTTTGATCCATGAATTTTTCATACTCTTGTATAGCTATGTTACGATCTTCAGAAAACATGTTGAGAATCTTATCAATATATACTTGTCCCTTTTTATTGTTGCGGTAGTATTGGTCACTACTCCAAGGGTAATCCTTCAGCTCCCTGCACATCTTAGCCCTAAGCGGGTTTTGATGGACATACCTCAGTAAGGATAATAGATACTTATCATCTTTAACTAAAAGTGCCTTATATCTTCCACCAAATACATGGTCTGTTCTTTTATATCGCTTGTTATAGTTTTTGCTGTAGGCATTGTTAACCTGCTGCATAATTTTCTGTAGGGGCTTTTCCTTAGTCTGGATGATTAGGTGATAGTGGTTGTCCATGATTACATAGCCGAGGAGATTATATACATTCTCCTTGTTGGCATGCTGCAGATATGCCAGTAATGATTCTTTATCAGCCTCTCCTCGGAAGATATACTCTCTATTGTTGCCTCGTTTAATAACATGATAGATGGCACCTTTAAATTCAACTCTCGGCTTTCTTCCCATGGCAGCCTCCTTGTATACTGAAGTCATAGTCCAAGCATGATTGCTACATAATCGATTCCGACGGAACTGTTATTGCTGATGTTTTTACTTTTCTTTTCCGCAAGGCACAAACTTTGAGAAAGACAAAGACTGATAAAGTCGATAAAAACAGCTAGTCACTTTAATAGCTAATTGATTTAGCCTATCTTCCAACAAACATACTAAACATGTGTTTAAAGACATCTCTTATTATACTATAGCATCTTCCATTTAGCGATAACTTAATAACTTTGTGTCAGGCACCTGTGTGGTGTGAGCTTACAGAAGCAGGAGTGGCCTTTGCCTTAGACGACTTTGGTACCGGCTATTCCTCTCTAAACTATCTCCGACAGCTGCCGGTTACCTCGTTAAAAATTGACAAATCCTTCTTGCAGTCAATCATGGAGGACTACTCATCCCAGGAAATAGCCTTAGCCATAATTACCCTAGCCCACGGTCTTAATATGACGGTAGTAGCAGAGGGGGTGGAAACTAGGGAGCAGGCAGAATTTCTGAAGGAAAACAAGTGCGACAAGGCTCAGGGCTACCTCTTTAGCAAGCCATTGCCACCGAAGGAGCTGGCAAACTATCTTTCTAGTAAGTAATTGTCAGAAAAAGAATACCCAAGCCCTTAAAGTCACGACTTTAGGCTTGGGTTATCCTTTATATATCTCAATTCCATCCCCTTCAATGTTTTGCCTCAGGTTTTTATTATTCAGCTTGTTCATCATAATTAAATTTATTTTATAAATTCCTGCAGCCTCATCCAACTCATGAAAAAGTCCTGGTGCTGGTTCGCCATTTGTGTAAACGGCAATATCAATGTCTGAATTATATTTGAAGTCACCCCTGGCTCTTGAGCCAAAAATGACTGCTTTTTGAATTTCTTTATAGCTACTTAATGTATCTATTATTCTATTTTTTATCTTATCCTCCAAGCCAAACCTCATATTTCTAAATTCCTGCCTATAGACTCTTTCAGGTTGTACAGTATCTTATAGTAATTACTTTTAACTTTCTCATAAATTGCCCGAGCCTCTGCTTCATCATATGTATGGGACGTGAGATTTCTATCATCTAACATTTCAATCCACACATCACCTTCTTTTATTAGACCAACAGAAAAAGCCTCTTTAAAGGCATCTCTAGGTGTTCTCACATCTGCTATACCATTGTAGGATAAATATGCCTTAAGTAGTTTCCAAGAAAGCTCATAAGTAAATTCAAACCGTTGAATGACTGCATCTAATACAATATCGTCTGCCTCGTCCCTTTCCAGGGATTCCTTAAGTCTACTTACAGCTTTAGAGTAGTTTGAATACTTTTCCTGTAGTTTTCCTACGTCCATACACTATACACCTCCTAGATCTTGCTACTTTTAATATTGTATCATGTGGATTTGCTACATTCAAGTTCATTCACGTTCTGACTATATCAGACCTCTCAGAAAAGAAAACCCTCAAGCCAAGTAACATTGACTTAAGGGTTAGATGTACATATCAATTGTGGTGCCCAGGTGAGGTTGAAGAGCTTGCTCTATGGCCTTGGTGCTGGATTCTAATAGCTTGGCAATATCCTCAGGCTGTCCTGCGGCACTGTCCATAGCCATCTTTAATACTGCTGTACTGGCCTGCTGTTGAAGCTTCATTTGATTTAAGGCGATTGACTTCGCAGCAACGTCCATCCAAATTCCCTCCTTTTTTTAAGCAATCAAGTCCATTAATACCCCAACCGTGGTATGCTTGGCTCTATCCGCTATTTGAACAGCAGCCTCAGGGGGAAAAGCAGCTACCAGATTGCCACTGTTTTTCATGGTAATTCTAAACTGCTGACCACCAGTAGATTCATCTAATTTGTAGCTCACATTATAGTCGGTGTTTTCCACCATTTTTTGCAAGCTTCTGTATACTTCGTTAATGCTACGTTGCACCACCTTTTTAACGCTATCGTTAGAGATATTAGCTTCCCGTTCTAAGGATTTTTGGGTGGGTGTTTTAAAGTTGTCAGCGTTATGCTGCGGTGGTGACACAATAGGTCGCATTATTTGATTAGATGATTGAATGATCATACAAATTCCTCCCTAGTTATAATTATATATTAACAGAATATTGAAGGAAAATAAATATATTTATAAAAAGTACTAAGCTTGCTATAATTATGATAGAATTTAGTTAAAATAATATTATCTAAGGAGGTCAGAAAAAATGCGTGTTAAACCCTCTACAACCATTCGTCAAGATTATAATGGGTTTTCAAAGCTTTGTCATGAACTTGATGAGCCGATATTGCTTACTCGCAATGGAGAAGCAGATTTAGTTGTTATGAGCCATGAGACCTTTAGTCGCATGGAGGCTCGTATAAAACTGCAGTCTAAGTTATTAGTGGCAGAAAAGCAGTTAGCTGAAAATGACCAATTAGTTGAACACGATGAAGTAATTGCCAGGATGCGGAGGAAGATTAATGCCGCAAAATTGTAAAATAATATATCTACCTGTAGCTATTGATGATATGGATGAAGTTTTCTCTTATATCTCCAAGGATAACATAGCCAGTGCAGAAACCCTTTTGGAAAGGCTAGCGGAAAACATATCAAATCTTTCAGCTTTTCCCCATATGGGTTCAATCCTATCAGAGGATGACTATCATTTAGTTAGTAGAGGTTATCGATTTATTGTTGTACATCCGTATCTGGTTTTCTACAGGATAATAAATAACACCGTGATTATACATCGAATTCTACATGGTAGGCGTGATTACCTTCGTGAGTTATTTACAACGCAAGAGTAATTTGTTGGCAGGCAAAAAAAAGATGGAGATGCCTTATCAGTCGTCCTCGCCGCCCCCCCACAAATCGCATCGGTTTTTTTCTTAGCACTAACAGGGCTGCTGTTTCTGCTAGAGCTTTTTTTACGACGTATATCTTGATATGTTTGTGTCAGGCACCACATGTATTCTAAGCGGGTTTTGGTGGACATATCTGAGTAAGGATAGTAGATACTTATCATCCTTAACTAAAAGTGCTTTATATCTTCCACCAAACACATGGTCAGTCCTTTTATATCGCTTGTTATAGTTTTTGCTGTAGGCATTGTTAACCTGCTGCATAATTTTCTGTAGGGGCTTTTCCTTAGTCTGGATGATTAGGTGATAGTGGTTGTCCATGATTACATAGCCGAGGAGATTATATACATTCTCCTTGTTGGCATGCTGCAGATATGCCAGTAATGATTCTTTATCAGCCTCTCCTCGGAAGATATACTCTCTATTGTTGCCTCGTTTAATAACATGATAGATGGCACCTTTAAATTCAACTCTCGGCTTTCTTCCCATGGCAGCCTCCTTGTATACTGAAGTCATAGTCCAAGCATGATTGCTACATAATCGATTCCGACGGAACTGTTATTGCTGATGTTTTTACTTTTCTTTTCCGCAAGGCACAAACTTTGAGAAAGACAAAGACTGATAAAGTCGATAAAAACAGCTAGTCACTTTAATAGCTAATTGATTTAGCCTATCTTCCAACAAACATACTAAACATGTGTTTAAAGACATCTCTTATTATACTATAGCATCTTCCATTTAGCGATAACTTAATAACTTTGTGTCAGGCACCTGTGTGGTGTGAGCTTACAGAAGCAGGAGTGGCCTTTGCCTTAGACGACTTTGGTACCGGCTATTCCTCTCTAAACTATCTCCGACAGCTGCCGGTTACCTCGTTAAAAATTGACAAATCCTTCTTGCAGTCAATCATGGAGGACTACTCATCCCAGGAAATAGCCTTAGCCATAATTACCCTAGCCCACGGTCTTAATATGACGGTAGTAGCAGAGGGGGTGGAAACTAGGGAGCAGGCAGAATTTCTGAAGGAAAACAAGTGCGACAAGGCTCAGGGCTACCTCTTTAGCAAGCCATTGCCACCGAAGGAGCTGGCAAACTATCTTTCTAGTAAGTAATTGTCAGAAAAAGAATACCCAAGCCCTTAAAGTCACGACTTTAGGCTTGGGTTATCCTTTATATATCTCAATTCCATCCCCTTCAATGTTTTGCCTCAGGTTTTTATTATTCAGCTTGTTCATCATAATTAAATTTATTTTATAAATTCCTGCAGCCTCATCCAACTCATGAAAAAGTCCTGGTGCTGGTTCGCCATTTGTGTAAACGGCAATATCAATGTCTGAATTATATTTGAAGTCACCCCTGGCTCTTGAGCCAAAAATGACTGCTTTTTGAATTTCTTTATAGCTACTTAATGTATCTATTATTCTATTTTTTATCTTATCCTCCAAGCCAAACCTCATATTTCTAAATTCCTGCCTATAGACTCTTTCAGGTTGTACAGTATCTTATAGTAATTACTTTTAACTTTCTCATAAATTGCCCGAGCCTCTGCTTCATCATATGTATGGGACGTGAGATTTCTATCATCTAACATTTCAATCCACACATCACCTTCTTTTATTAGACCAACAGAAAAAGCCTCTTTAAAGGCATCTCTAGGTGTTCTCACATCTGCTATACCATTGTAGGATAAATATGCCTTAAGTAGTTTCCAAGAAAGCTCATAAGTAAATTCAAACCGTTGAATGACTGCATCTAATACAATATCGTCTGCCTCGTCCCTTTCCAGGGATTCCTTAAGTCTACTTACAGCTTTAGAGTAGTTTGAATACTTTTCCTGTAGTTTTCCTACGTCCATACACTATACACCTCCTAGATCTTGCTACTTTTAATATTGTATCATGTGGATTTGCTACATTCAAGTTCATTCACGTTCTGACTATATCAGACCTCTCAGAAAAGAAAACCCTCAAGCCAAGTAACATTGACTTAAGGGTTAGATGTACATATCAATTGTGGTGCCCAGGTGAGGTTGAAGAGCTTGCTCTATGGCCTTGGTGCTGGATTCTAATAGCTTGGCAATATCCTCAGGCTGTCCTGCGGCACTGTCCATAGCCATCTTTAATACTGCTGTACTGGCCTGCTGTTGAAGCTTCATTTGATTTAAGGCGATTGACTTCGCAGCAACGTCCATCCAAATTCCCTCCTTTTTTTAAGCAATCAAGTCCATTAATACCCCAACCGTGGTATGCTTGGCTCTATCCGCTATTTGAACAGCAGCCTCAGGGGGAAAAGCAGCTACCAGATTGCCACTGTTTTTCATGGTAATTCTAAACTGCTGACCACCAGTAGATTCATCTAATTTGTAGCTCACATTATAGTCGGTGTTTTCCACCATTTTTTGCAAGCTTCTGTATACTTCGTTAATGCTACGTTGCACCACCTTTTTAACGCTATCGTTAGAGATATTAGCTTCCCGTTCTAAGGATTTTTGGGTGGGTGTTTTAAAGTTGTCAGCGTTATGCTGCGGTGGTGACACAATAGGTCGCATTATTTGATTAGATGATTGAATGATCATACAAATTCCTCCCTAGTTATAATTATATATTAACAGAATATTGAAGGAAAATAAATATATTTATAAAAAGTACTAAGCTTGCTATAATTATGATAGAATTTAGTTAAAATAATATTATCTAAGGAGGTCAGAAAAAATGCGTGTTAAACCCTCTACAACCATTCGTCAAGATTATAATGGGTTTTCAAAGCTTTGTCATGAACTTGATGAGCCGATATTGCTTACTCGCAATGGAGAAGCAGATTTAGTTGTTATGAGCCATGAGACCTTTAGTCGCATGGAGGCTCGTATAAAACTGCAGTCTAAGTTATTAGTGGCAGAAAAGCAGTTAGCTGAAAATGACCAATTAGTTGAACACGATGAAGTAATTGCCAGGATGCGGAGGAAGATTAATGCCGCAAAATTGTAAAATAATATATCTACCTGTAGCTATTGATGATATGGATGAAGTTTTCTCTTATATCTCCAAGGATAACATAGCCAGTGCAGAAACCCTTTTGGAAAGGCTAGCGGAAAACATATCAAATCTTTCAGCTTTTCCCCATATGGGTTCAATCCTATCAGAGGATGACTATCATTTAGTTAGTAGAGGTTATCGATTTATTGTTGTACATCCGTATCTGGTTTTCTACAGGATAATAAATAACACCGTGATTATACATCGAATTCTACATGGTAGGCGTGATTACCTTCGTGAGTTATTTACAACGCAAGAGTAATTTGTTGGCAGGCAAAAAAAAGATGGAGATGCCTTATCAGTCGTCCTCGCCGCCCCCCCACAAATCGCATCGGTTTTTTTCTTAGCACTAACAGGGCTGCTGTTTCTGCTAGAGCTTTTTTTACGACGTATATCTTGATATGTTTGTGTCAGGCACCACATGTATTGACGTATATTCACACACCACATGTATTCACACCACATGCACACACCACATGTATTCACACCACATGTATTCACAGGCACATATGCATAAAACTGCCCGACTAAGCCCATCGGCAATAAGTTGATAAGTTCGTGGCAGGCTCTTTTTATTCTCACTTTTCACTTTTTATTCTTATTTATTATAAAATAATTATTAATTCTTTATTAAGATGGACATATATGCCAACGAAATTAAATTATTTTTTTCAAGTACTTCTTTGACTGAGTCTAAATAAGTATCATTATGAATAATAACTTTTGAAAAAGATTGTATTAATTTTATAACTAACTCGTGGTCAAGTTTTTTATGGTAGCCAGCCATACCTATTAAATGAAGTTTTACCATAGAAAATATAATAACGAGTGTTATATAAGAGTCTTGCATGGTTTTGTGTTTTCCAAATGGCAATACTTGCCTAAATACTTCATTAACTAAATAATTTTCGAGCAAAAATTCATTATTCTTAATGTACGATAGATATATTTGATAGGCCAAGTTATAATTTTCTTTCATTTTTTCAAAGTCAATATTTTCTTTTACATATCCTAATCCTAACTGCATTTCTCTCAAACAATCTGCATATCTTTCACTTTTTTGTTTTGCAATTTCAACATCTTTATGTGAAAGCTCTATTATTAATTTTATTTGAACGTCTATATTTACTGGAACAGTTTGGAGCTCTTTTTTCATAGCTTGATTAGCAAAGATTTTTTCATATGAACTAATTATTTCTGGTATTTTTTCTACTTTTCCGCTAATTATTACTTCATCTGCTTTCTTGTAAAACATTCCCAAAATAATTAATCTTTCTGCAATAGAATAGTTTCTATCTTGCAAAATTGAAATAGTATAATTCCGAAGGGTCCAAAAATATCTTATTGGATGTCTTTCATTGACTTCAGTTTGATTAATTTTAAAATTAAAATGCTCTGGTCTCATTTCTTTAATTTCTTTTACAAATTCAAACGTCATTGGTTTCGAATCAAGTAAAGCAAGCCTAGCTGCTATTGGACATGACATTGTTGCACTTTTTTCTACTATTCCATCAATGATATTAATTGTTCTAGGATATATCAAGCATACATTCCCTAAATACTCCACGCCTAATTTTAATTGCATTTGACATAATCGTTCAGGGGATAAGAAAATACATTGCCTTAAATCTTTATCCAGTTCAAGAATAGCATATGTCCAATTAGTTGGATTAGAGTGATTGCGTTTAATGTATTTATCAATCAGATTTTTGAACTCTTTATCTCTTACCTTCTTCAATTTTTTGTACCTTACTTGATCAAGCCATATTTTCCAGCTACCTATGCAACAGTTATCTTCACAAGCTGCCCCATCACATATAAAGTCTTTCATATACTCAGGCATTAATGCAGTCTGCTGTTTCTCTAATTTCATATATTTCAACCTTTCTTGACTAATAGTAATTAAAGAAAGTTAGAGAAGTATTCTCTAACTTTCTTATGTTAGTCCTAACCAAGTAGTTGTAATACTGATTGAGGTGCCATGTTAGCCTGAGCCAACATTGCAGTTGAAGCTTGCTGAAGGATGTTCTGCTTAGTAAACTCCATCATTTCCTTCGCCATATCTACGTCTCTGATTCTTGATTCAGCAGCTTGCAGGTTTTCAGCAGCGTTGTCTAAGTTCTTGATTGTGTGCTCTAATCGGTTTTGCCAAGCACCTAGCATTGAACGACCTGAAGATACACTTTCTAATTGAGTATTAACTGCATCAATTGCAGCGTCTGCAGTAGCTTGACTTGTAGAAATATCTATTGCGTTAATTGCAGTATGTACAGCTTTAAGATTAATACCTGCTGTATCAAAATTTAATTTCATTTTCTCTCCCGTATTAGCACCTACATGAATTTGAACAGTACCCGCAGTTGCTGTAGTTCCATCTAATAAATTTTCTGTATTGAATTGAGTGTTATTCATGATTCTTTCAATTTCATCAGAAAGCTGTTGGAACTCATCTTGTAGGGCTGTTCTATCAGCAGCTACGTTAGTATCATTAGCTGACTGAACAGCTAATTCTCTCTGACGTTGAAGAATAGCATGCACTTCATTTAAAGCACCTTCAGCTGTTTGAATCATAGAAATACCATCTTGAGCATTTCTAGATGCTTGGTTAAGACCTCTGATTTGTCCTCTCATTTTTTCAGAGATAGAAAGACCAGCAGCGTCATCTCCAGCACGATTGATTCTAAAACCTGAGGATAATTTCTCCATTGCTTTTGCTCCACCGTTGTTAGCGATTCCCAGCTGTCGGTGGGTGTTGAGTGCCATTAGATTGTTATTAATTCTCATTTTTATTCCTCCTTGTAAGATAAATATAGGGCTTGGGCCTTAAAACCCAGCCGA
>CAYVRD010000042.1:5340-18440 GCA_964454195.1 uncultured Clostridia bacterium | reverse complement strand
TGTAGCAAAATACAATGGATTGAAGGTAAGGGAGATAGAACTACTGCCCTACGGGGGGGTGGCAAAAATTGAGGGACTGGTAGGTAAGGGGAGTAACCTGGAAGCTAAGGTGGCCTTAGCTGGACCTATCAGCAACTTTGTTTTAGCTAGCTTAATTGCTGCTGGTCTATATTGGGGTTGGTTCTATCATCCTTTTGCATATTTTATCTTTATGTACAACCTATTAATTGGTTTATTCAATCTGCTGCCCGTATTGCCGCTAGATGGGGGGCGTATTTTAAGAGGATATCTGTCAAATTACTGGGGAGTAATTCCCACCACAACATGGATTGCCAGATTAGGCCAGCTAATTGCTATAGCAATGATTGTTAGCGGAGCTATTGGCTTATATCTGGGTCTAGTGACCTTTCATTTGATAATTATAGCAATTTTTTTGTGGTGGGGAGCCCAGCGGGAGAAAGAACAGGCTTTTTACCATCACTGGCTCAACATAATCGCTAAAAAACAAACTAATCTGCAAGAAAAGGTTCTGCCTGGATTTACTTTAGTGGCTAGGCCTGACTTGCCTATTAAAGAGCTGTTTGCCAAACTAAGTCCAACCAAGTATAACATGATAACAGTGATAGATTCAGCGGGACATAGTCAGGGTGTTATTAGTGAGGAAAAACTGATAACTCTAATAGACAGTGGAAACTATGATCAGACTGTAGGACAGCTTTTAAAGGTGGGATAATAAAGGATCCCACCTTTTATTATTTGTTAGCCAACACTAAAAAAGCAATACTAGACAAACACCAATTGTCTCCAGGCTAATATAATACTATCAGTTGATGACTTAGCCGCAGTTAACTTACACAATGCAAGGGGGCATAAGAATGAACAAAAAAAAGATTGTAGAGGTTAAGGGCCTAACAGTATCCTATAACGGCAAAAGGGTTTTTGAGGATATCAGCTTCCATGTAGGGCCAGGGCAATTAGTGGGAATAATAGGCCCTAATGGTGCAGGCAAATCCACTCTTATTAAGGCTATTATGGGATTAGTAAACAAGGATGCAGGTAGTATATCCATAAAGGATCTACCTATAAATAAAGTGCGCAAGCAAATAGCCTACGTACCTCAGCGCAGCGCTATTGATATGGACTTTCCTGTATTGGTTGAAGAGGTGGTTATGATGGGTAGGTACCCCTATTTGTCATGGTGGGGCTATCCAAAGGAGAAGGATAAAGCTATGGTTAAGAGGTGTCTCCAACAGGTAGGAATGTGGGATTTGCGCAGTAGGCAGATAGGTCAGCTGTCGGGGGGTCAACAGCAGAGGGTATTCTTGGCCAGAGCATTAGCTCAGGAGGCCCAGCTATTCTTCCTAGATGAGCCTTTTGCCGGCATCGATGCTGCTTCAGAGAAAATGATTATGGAAATATTGAGAGAGGTGCGGAGCCAGGGCAAAACTCTTTTTGTGGTTCACCACGACTTAAATAAGGCAGAATCCTACTTTGATAGTATGATCCTATTGAAAAATAAGCTAGTGGCCTTTGGTAAAAAAGAGGATGTGTTAAAGGTAGATACCCTGCAGGAAGCCTATGGAGGCAGTCTTTGTGCTATAGCTGCTGGAGAAGGTCTGATGGTGGTGAATGGCTAATGGAAAACATGCTGTTCTTTATCCAGTCACTGGGAAAATATCAGTATTTGCAAAATGCTATGGTTGCAGCAGTACTAGTGGGAATAATCTGTGGGAGCATCGGGTGTTTCATAATTCTTAGAGGTATGGCACTGATGGGGGATGCCATATCCCACGCAGTATTGCCTGGGGTGGTAATTGCCTATATGCTGGGTTTCAGCTTCTTTATCGGTGCTGTGATTACAGGGGTATTAACTGCATTAAGCATCGGGTATGTGTCTCAAAATAGCAAGATTAAGGATGACTCGGCTATCGGCATCATGTTTACTGCTGCCTTTGCCTTAGGAATCGTACTCATTACTATGCGCAGAGGAACAGGAGTAGATTTATGGCATATTCTCTTTGGCAATGTGCTAGCAGTCTCCAAAAGTGACATGATTATGACAGCTGTTATTGGTGTGATAGTGATAGCAGCCATTGTTCTGTTCTATAAGCAGCTACTGATAAGCACCTTTGACCCAGTAATGGCGCAAGCTATTGGATTGCCTACAAAGCTAATTCACTACGCTTTAATGCTGATGTTATCCTTGGTTACAGTGGCCTCTTTGAAAACAGTAGGAATTGTGCTAGTAGTAGCAATGCTGATAACTCCCGGAGCAACAGCCTATTTGCTCACTGAACGACTGCACGTTATGATTATGCTTTCAATGGTAATTGGAGTATTTTCTTCAGTAGCCGGAGTCTATTTTTCCTTTGTTTACGATGTGGCCACAGGAGCTTCTATAGTACTAGTAGCTTCTACTCTATTCCTGTTAAGTTTCCTCTTTTCGCCTAAGCAAGGGATAATAGGGCGTAAGCTTGCTGCAAGAAACTAGTGACAAATTAATAGAGAAATTAACACTAGAAAAATAAGGAGTGAAAGAAAATGTTTTTTGGGGGAAAGAGAATAGGGATTTTTTTAGCAATTCTGTTGGTAGCGAGTCTAGTAATGGCAGGATGTGGTCAGAAAAATACTCAAGAAAAGGCTGAGGATGGCCTCCTTCAAATAGTTACAAGCACATCAATTATTGCTGATGTTACAGCCAATATTTTGGGGGATAGGGGAAGGGTGGAATACCTAGTACCTCTTGGGGAAAGCCCTGAAGACTACGAGCTAATTCCCAGCCAATTTCAAAAGGTCAGCAATGCGGATCTACTGCTATTAAATGGATTAGGCTTGGAGGAAATGATAGAAAGAGGGTTGAGAAATGTTACTGGTACACCAGTAGTACATGTGGCTGAAGGAGTCACAACAATTCCTCTAGTGGGCGAAGATGTTCCTGATCCCCATGCCTGGCTAGATGTGAGCAATATGAAAATCTACGTGGATAATATTCTACAGGCGCTGATAGAGGTAGACCCAGCGGGAGAGGAAATATTCAAAAAAAATGCCAGCAGCTATCTAGAGGAACTGAAAAAACTGGATTACTGGATTAGGGAGCAAGTAAAGCTAATTCCAGAAAACAATAGAATTATTGTAATTAGCGAAAATGCTTTAAAGTATTATGGAGCTGCCTATGGCTTTCAGACTGAAGGCATTTGGGAGCTTAATTCCCACGAAGAAGGCACCCCACAACAAATAGCCCGAGTGGTGGACCTGGTAAACATCAATCAGCTCCCTGGAATATTTGTCGAGACTACAGTAGATAGTAGATTCATGGAAACCATTTCCCGAGAGACAGGAGTACCCATAGCTGGTACCATCTATACTGATGCCTTAGGAGATTCAGCAAGTGGAGCTGATACCTATATTAATCTAATGAAGTACAATACCCTGCTATTTGTCAAAGGGTTAAAATAGCCATATAAGACCTTGTTGCCTAAGAGTCCTTGTCAACAGGGTCTTTTTGAAATAAGCAGAAGGAGGAAAGGTTATGGATAAGACAGAGAAGTTCTACACTGCCCGAGGTTACGAAATTGCAGCTGACCAGGAGGAGCTTACTCCTAGTATGGAAGATTATTTGGAAATGATTTACCGTCTCAGCAAAAAGACTGGGTGCACTAGAGTAAATGATCTGGCAGACAGCTTAAATGTGCAGCCTCCTTCAGTGTCCAAGATGATTCAAAAGCTAAGTGAGCGTTCGCTGCTAAATTACGAGAAATACGGCATGATACATCTGACAGATGAAGGGGAGAGTATGGGAAAATACTTTTTGGAGCGACATAACACCCTGCGAGAATTTTTGAGTCTTTTAGGAGTAACCGACAATCTGCAAAAAGATGTGGAGAGAATGGAGCACTATATTAGCGTAGAAAACTTTAAATTTATTGAAGATATGGTGAGCTTTTTTAAGGATTATCCAGAAGTGTTAAAGCTTTTTAAAAAACATCAGCTTGACAATCAAGTGGAGGAGAATAAAAATAAATAGCAGAGTAAGCTAATTGGGTATTATTTGGTCTACTAATAAGTTATACTAAGAAAATAGAAAAAATTATCACGGAGGTACCACAATGGATGCAGATCAGGTGCGGAAAAAAATAGAGGAAGAAGTGCTGCCATTAGTAGAAAAGCCTGCTCGCTATTTGGGCACTGAATGGAACAGGATAAAGAAGGATTGGACACCGGAAAAGGTAAAGATGGCCTTTGCTTTTCCAGACGTCTACGAGGTAGGAATGTCCCATTTGGGGCTAAAAATACTATACGGCCTAGTCAATGAAAAGGATGAATATCTGATGGAGCGGGTCTTTGCCCCTGGAGCAGATATGGAAAAGCTGTTGCGGGCTAAACAGATTCCCTTGTTTAGCCTTGAGTCCTATCAGTCCTTAAGCAGCTTTGATGTGATAGGATTTACCTTGCAATATGAGATGAGCTATACCAATATTTTAAATATGCTTGATATGTCCTACATACCCATTTTTAGTAAGGAGCGAGATAGTGGCTACCCCCTTATTATTGCCGGTGGACCCTGTGTCTATAATCCTGAGCCCTTGGCTCCCTTTATTGACCTGTTTGTAGTTGGGGAAGGGGAAGATATACTACTGGAGCTACTGGAAGGGATTAGAAACCACAGGGCTCAGCGAGCAGGAAGAATGGACAAGCAACAGCTACTTCAAGAGCTGGCTGCCTTAAAGGGCATATATATTCCCTATTTCTATGATGTGACATACGATGAAAAAGGCAGATTTGCCAAGATAGAGACAAACAACAGTAACGCCCCCTTACCTGTGGTGAAAAGGATAGTAAAAGAAATGGATAATGCCTATTTTCCTGAAGACCCTATAGTACCCTTTATGGAGGTTGTGCATGATCGGGCAGTACTAGAGGTGCTGCGAGGCTGTGCCAGAGGCTGCAGATTCTGTCAAGCGGGCATGGTGTATCGACCTGTGCGGGAGCGAAGTCCTCAGATTTTGTATGACCAAGCAAAAAAACAATTAAATAAAACAGGATATAGTGAAGTATCTCTAACCTCTCTTAGTACCAGCGACTACACTTGTGTGGAGCCCTTGTTGATGAAGCTAGTGGAGGAATATGAGCAGGACAAGGTAGGTGTTTCCCTGCCCTCTCTGCGGGTAGATTCCTTTTCTGTAGATCTGGCTCAAAAGGTACAAAAGGTGCGAAAGACTGGCTTGACCTTTGCACCGGAAGCGGGAACGCAGCGGTTAAGGGATGTGATTAACAAAGGAGTAACAGAGGAGAACCTACGGGATGCGGTCACCTCAGCTTTTAAAAACGGCTGGACCAGAGTCAAGCTTTACTTTATGATTGGGCTGCCCACTGAAACCTACGAGGATTTGGATGGGATTGCTAACCTGGCTAATATGGTTTTAAATATTGGCAAAGAGGAGACTAGAAGGCTAGGCTTGCGCAAGCCTGTCCAGGTTACGGTGGGAGTATCCTCCTTTGTCCCTAAACCCCATACTCCCTTTCAATGGGCACCTCAGGATAGCCTAGAAGTATTGAGAGAAAAACAGGACTATCTAAAGAAAAAAATCCGCAGCAAGCAAATTAGCTTAAATTGGCACGATGCGGAGGTAAGCTTTCTGGAAGCGGTTTTTGCCAAGGGAGATAGGCGCTTGGCAGCTGTGCTGGCAGCTGCCTTTGGGCTGGGCTGCAAGTTTGACGGCTGGAATGAGCACTTTAAGTATGATAAATGGATGGAAGCCTTTGCTCAAACTGGCATCGACCCTCATTTTTATGCCAATGAAGCAATTGAACTAGGGGCACAGCTGCCTTGGGAGCATATTCAGCCTGGTGTAAACAAGGAATTTTTACAGCTGGAATATGAGCGGGCCTTGGGACAAATGGTAACGGGAGATTGTAGGCATGAGCAATGCCCCAAATGTGGTGTTTGTGGAGATTTGAAGACAAAGAACAACTTGTATCAGGGGGACGTGCAATGGCAACTTACAGAATAAAATATAGTATCTTAGGAGCGGCAAAATATATCTCCCATTTGGATGTGGCTCAAGTATTTGAGCGAAGCATGCGAAGAGCAGGCTTACCCTTTGCTTTTTCCGAGGGCTTTAACCCCCATCCCAAATTTTCTTTTGGCTCAGCTTTGGCGGTGGGAGTGAGTAGTGAGGGCGAGTATCTAGATGTGGAGCTGCGAGCTGAAGTTAACCCAGTGGAGATTAGAGATCGTCTTAACCAGGTGTTTCCGGAAGGCTTTAAAGCCTTGGAGGTTCAAGAGGTTTCGGGCAAGGGGCCAACTCCCATGGCCATCTTAAATCGGGCAATCTACCATATAAGTATTCCAACTAAGGACAAGCAAATCTCCCAAGTGGATCTAGATCAGGCTCTGACCCAGCTCTTAAACAGCCAAGAGCTGAAAATTATCCGAGACACAAAGAAGGGCCGTAAGGAAAAGGATATCAGACCAGGAATTTTCAGCTTAACGGGAAAAGTGGAGCAAGGAAAAATCCAGCTGCAAATGATGGTTTTAACTGGTAGCGAAGGTAATGTGCGACCAGAGGAGGTAGGGGAGCTGGTGGTAAAAACGTTGAATCTTGATACTGAATTAAAATTAGCAGAAATCCACCGTCAAGGCTTATATGTTTACAATGAGGATGAGATAATTAGTGCTCCGTGGGAGGATATTGCACAAAAGTAGTCGAATATTTACCTAAAATGCCGAGTGCCCAGTATTCTTTAGGAGTTGACAATAGTGGATAAGAGGATAGTGATACAAGGAAATAAAGAAAATGTCCAAGTATGCTTGCTGGAGGAAGGGCAGCTGATGGAATACTACTTGGAGGAACGAGCTAGCCAACCCTTAGTAGGTAGTATTTATAAAGGCAAGGTAGAAAATGTGCTTCCAGGTATGCAAGCAGCCTTTGTTAATATCGGCTTGCAAAAGAATGCCTTCCTATACGTTCAAGAGGCAATTCAGCATTACGAAGAGGATCAATTAGAAAAAAAAGTGCTACCGCCAATTGAGTCTATAGTTAAAGAAGGACAAGAATTGCTGGTACAAATAATTAAAGAACCGGGCGGACAAAAAGGAGCTAGGATTTCTACCCATCCCACCCTGGCTGGGAGAGCTCTGGTTTATATGCCTACCCTAGAGCACACAGGCATCTCTAGAAAAATTGAAGATGAAGGGGAGCGAGCAAGACTTACCAGTCTAGTTAGGGAGCTGTGTCAGCCTGGAGAAGGTGTAATAGTGAGAACAGTTGCTCAGGGAAAGCCTAAAGAGGTGCTAGCTACAGAGCTAAAAGCTTTAAAGGAAAAGTGGCAGCTGATAATGGATCAGTATAAGGCGGCTCAAGCTACCAGTGCTATATATTATGACTTAAGCCTGGGGAAAAGGCTTGTGCGGGATTTTATTAGGGATGATGTATCGGCCATCTTTATAAATGATGAAGAATTATTCCATCAGATACAACAGCACCTGTCCATTGATAACCCTAATCAGCTTCCCAGGTTAGAGCTAATTCAAGGGGATATTTTATTAAAGTACCAGATTTATGATCAACTAAGTATTGCGCTCCAGAGAAAAGTTTTGTTGAAAAGTGGTGGCTATTTAGTTTTTGATCAAACCGAAGCCTTGCTGGTGATTGATGTAAACACGGGCAAATACATTGGAAATAAATCGTTAGAGGATACAGTTTTCCAATTAAATATGGAGGCGCTCAAAGAAGCCTGTAGGCAAATCCGCTTGCGAAATGTAGGCGGAATAATAGTAATCGACTTTATAGATATGAAGGATGAAGCTCACAAAGAGAAGATTATGGAGACTTTATTAGAAGAGGTAAAGAAAGACCATATGCGGGTGACTGTATTGGGAATGACTGCTCTGGGACTGGTGGAATTGACCAGAAAAAAAGTGCGTCCATCCCTATCTAATACCCTGCAGATAACCTGTCCTACTTGTGGTGGTCTAGGATATGTAAATAGGAGCCAGTTTCTTGACATGGAATAATTGCTATGATAAACTAAGTTGTCGGGTTTTGTAGTTGCCCAAACCGCACAGGACAGGTCTCAAAAGATATATTACATATCTACCTGAATGGCGAGTCTAAAAAATAGGGAGGTGTAGTAGCAATGTACGCGATAATTGAAACAGGTGGCAAGCAGTATCGAGTTCAGGAGGGCGAAGTAATCCATGTAGAAAAGCTGGATGTGGAGCCTGGTCAGACTTTAGAGGTTGAAAAAATTCTAGCTATTGGTGGCAATGGTGACTTTAAAGTAGGCAGTCCTGTAGTTGATGGAGCAAAGGTTGTGTTGAAGGTTTTGGCCCAAGATAAGGCAAAGAAGGTAATTGTCTTCAAGTATAAGCCAAAGAAAAACTATCGACGCAAAAAAGGTCATCGTCAGCCATTCACTAAAGTAGTAGTTGAAAAAATCATTGGCTAGTTATGACAGAAATAGATATATTTGTGGATCAAGAAGGTAATTACAGTGGATTTGAGGTACGAGGACACGCTGGCTATGCAGATCAAGGACAAGATATTGTCTGCGCAGGAGTCTCCATTTTAACTCAGACTGCTATTCTGGGACTGCAGAGATTTCTCACCCAGAGCTTATCAGTTACCATAGAAGATGGCTATTTAAAATGTATTTTGCCAGCGGAGCTAAGTCTTTCCGAGAGGAATAATGCCCAAATTATATTGGAGACAGTGGGGTTGGGTCTAGAAGCTACTCAGGCTAGTTATGGAAAATATGTAAGGATTTCTAAAAGGAGGTGGAGCTAATGCTACGTATGAACCTTCAGTTGTTTGCTCAGAAAAAAGGTGTGGGTAGTTCAAAAAATGGTCGTGACAGTGAAGCGAAACGTCTTGGAGTGAAACGTCACGATGGACAGTTTGTAACTGCTGGAAATATTCTAGTTCGCCAAAGAGGTACAAAAATCCATCCAGGAAATAATGTGGGAATCGGCAGCGACGATACTTTGTTTGCTATGGTTGATGGCTATGTAAAATTTGAGCGAAAAGGCAAGGATAAAAAGCAGGTAAGCATCTATTCTGATATTGCAGCTGTATAGTAAAATCATCAATTAAAGGGTGTGGCCACTACTTTTAAAAAGTAGCAGGCCACACCCTTTTTTCATTGTCTCCATTTTAAGGAATTTTAAAGGAATTATGGAATTGGTCTAGAATATCTTTATAATTAGCTTATCTGGAGGTAGTACTATGGAAGAAAGCACAAATCTTGAGGAGTTAGTCTTTGTATTGAGGACGCAAAAGCATGATGTACTAAATCATTTGCAGGTGATACAAGGATTTTTGCAGTTAAATAAAAAGGAGCTAGCCCAACAATACCTAACCCAGGCTATAGGAGAGATTCAAGAAAAAAACTCTCAATTAAAGCTACAATCACCTAGTCTGGTGGGACTGCTGAGCATCTATCGGGAGAAATTTGACCATCAGGGTATTAAGTTTCAAATAGAATTAGCCGATAATATGTGGGAAAAGAGCCTGTGGGATGTCAAGGCATCAGTTATTTTACGTAAGATTTTTGGTTATTTAGCTAACCAGCCCTATTCTCCTGAGGCCAAAATATTATTGCAGCTAATCAAGTCGGCTGAGGAAAAAAGCTGTCAGCTTGTAATCTATAATCTGAACCCCACAAATATTAGCTGGAATCAAATATTAACCCATGTCCAAAAGCAAGGAGAATTGCCAGTGGAAATGGAGGAATTTGAAGAAAAAGGGCTAATAATGTTTAGAATTAGCTAAATTTATTTATAATAATATCATTGACAATAATGCTTTAATGCTTAATAATTATAGTACTAAAAATCAATGGAAAAGCAAATACATAACTCTAGAATGGTGGTTCTAAGATGTTTTACGATCAGGCGAAAATATATATCAAAGGTGGAGACGGAGGCAATGGTATTGTGGCTTTTCGTCGAGAGAAGTATGTTCCCGAAGGGGGTCCTAATGGGGGCGACGGAGGTCGGGGCGGGGACGTGATTTTTGAAACAGACCCAGGACTGCGAACCTTAGTCGATTTTAAATATAAGAAGCATTACAAAGCAGATCGAGGGCAACACGGACAAGGTAAAGGGTGTCATGGAAAAAACGCCACTGATATGGTAATTAAGGTACCTCTAGGCACAATCGTAAAAGATGCGGACACTGGTGCTATATTGGCAGATATGGTTGAGGAAGGACAAAGATTTATTGTTGCTAAAGGAGGTCGTGGAGGTCGTGGCAACGCTCGTTTTGCCACTGCTAAAAACCGGGTACCTACCTTGGCAGAAAACGGGGAACCAGGAGTAGAAAGATGGATATATCTGGAGCTGAAGCTATTGGCTGACGTAGGACTAGTTGGGTTTCCCAATGCGGGAAAATCTACTTTTATTAGCAGAGTTTCATCAGCTAAGCCTAAAATAGCCGACTATCCTTTTACTACTATTACACCTAATTTGGGGGTAGTATATTTAACTGATGGGGATAGCTTTGTAGTAGCAGATATACCAGGACTAATAGAAGGTGCCCATGAAGGGACCGGATTAGGTCATGAATTTTTGCGTCATGTGGAGAGAACTAGACTGTTGTTGCATATAGTAGATATGGCAGGAGTAGACGGTAGGGATCCAGTAGATGCCATCAACATCATTAACAACGAGCTAACTAAGTATAGCATAAACTTAGCTAATCGGCCCCAATTGTTAGTGGCCAATAAAATGGATTTGCCTAGTGCTGCAGAAAACTTAGAAAAGGTAGAAAAAGCGTTTCCTCATTTAGAAATCCATTCTGTCTCAGCAGCAACAGGAAAGGGAATCGACGAGCTGATAGTAGTGGTTGCAGAAAAAATAAAAGGGCTTGAGCCTTGGGCTCCTGAGGTAAAAGTGGAAGAGGAAGTCCACCATATTGCGTTCGATAAAGAGCAGGAGAGGTTTAAAATAGAGCAAGATAATGGGGTTTATGTTGTGATGGGCAAGGAGATCGAAAGACATTTTGCCATGACGAATTTTGATAATGAAGAGTCGTTAAAACGATTCCAGAATATTATCAAAGTTATGGGGATAGAGGATGCTTTAAAGGAACTTGGTGCTAAGGAAGGTGATGTGGTTCGGATCAAGGATCTAGAGTTTGAATTAATAGATTAAAACATCATAATGAGGAGGTTCAAAGGTCGATATGAATTGTTTCGACTGTGGAAACTGCAAGAATCAGCAAGCAATGTACTATTGTACTGCTAAAAATGACTTTGTTGTTGCAGAAGAGACTCTAGTTATTGAAAAGACCAAGCCAGGTAGCAACTGGAAAAAAGGAAATTCTCAGTACGAAGATAGACGCAGACGTATTCGCCAAGTTGAAGTACGACAAACTAGCTAACTGAATCATTGGCTTAATAACATAATATACGATATATCAAACAGCAGAAAACATATCTCTGCTGTTTTATTTGCCTATTTGTTGTGATATAATATGCTATATTTATTAGAATACAGTGGAGACACTAATATTTGAGGAGGTGTACTTCTAGCGGCTATCAGCCGTTAGTACACTATGCTAACAGGAAAACAGAGAAGATTTTTAAGAGGTTTGGCAACTGGGATAACACCAATATTTCAAGTGGGTAAGAGTGGAGTAAATGACAGTTTGATTGAGTCTGTGGTTAATGCCTTAGAAGCTCGAGAGCTAATAAAAATAAAGGTGCTTAACAACAGTCTGCTGGAGACGAAGGATGTGGCCTTTGAGTTAGCTGAAAAAGCTGGTGCCGACTTAGTTCAAGTAGTTGGACACAACCTTATATTGTTCCGCAGATCCAGCAAAAAACAACAAATAGAGTTACCATAACTCTATGAGGTGGATTGGAGCAAAGTCATGGAAAGGGAAAAGGAAAAAAGCTGCTTAGCTAGAAACAAAGTTTTGGCAGCAGCTAAAAGGCTAGTAATAAAAGTAGGCACCAGTAGCTTAACCCATAGCACTGGCAAGTTAAACATATTACAGCTGGAGCGATTAGTGAGGGGATTGGCCGACTTATCTAACCAAGGCTATGAGGTTGTATTAGTAAGCTCAGGGGCAATTGGGGCTGGTATGGGTAAAATGGGCTTAAAACAGCGTCCCAAGACTATCCCAGAGAAGCAGGCGGCTGCAGCAGTCGGGCAGGGGATACTCTTACATATGTATGAGAAGCTGTTTGGAGAATATGGACAGACCGTTGCCCAGGTATTGTTGACCAAAGATGACTTAAATGAACGCAAGAGGTATCTCAACGCTCGAAATGCACTCTTGACCCTATTAAACTGGGGAACTATCCCTATTATCAATGAAAATGATACACTAGCCGTTGATGAAATAAAGTTTGGAGATAACGACAATCTGGCTGCTCTAGTAGCTGGATTAGTTGATGCTGATCTGGTAGTACTGCTAACAGATATTGATGGACTATATTCGGCTAATCCAAATATTAGTACCGATGCCATATGCCTTCATACAATTGATGAGATAACAGATGAGGTTGTTGCGCTGGCCGGTGGAGCTGGGAGTAATCTAGGTACCGGGGGAATGGTCACTAAGATTCAAGCGGCAAAAATTGCTATTAATCAAGGGATACCTTTAGTTATAGCCAGTAGTAAACAGGAGGGTGTGCTAAGGGATTTATTAGCTGGTCAGGAAATAGGCACCTTCTTTATTCCTAAGGAGCATAAGCTGCACAGCAAAAAGCGATGGATTGCCTATGGCTCAGAAATTCAAGGTGAAATAGTCTTAGATGAGGGAGCTGCAGAGGCGATTGGCAAACGAGGAAAAAGCCTACTGCCCAGCGGTATAATTAAGGTTATAGGAGATTTCGAAATTGGGAGCGTTGTGCGTATTTTAGATCCACTAAACAATGAAATTGCTAGAGGGATTGTCAACTATTGCTCCCGAGATATAGACTTGGTAAAAGGCCAACAGACCAGCAAGCTTAAGGATATTATTGGACATAAGGATTATGATGAAATAATCCATCGGGATAATATGGCAGTCAAGCTGTAAAGGAGGGATAGCCGTGTCTCAACAATATACCCAGGAGCTGTATACTAAAGGAGAGCTGGCAAAGGAAGC
>CAYVRD010000042.1:0-5240 GCA_964454195.1 uncultured Clostridia bacterium | reverse complement strand
ATAGGAGAAGTGCTTTCTATGGAAACTAGGCCTAACGGTCTTCAAATAGGCAGAATCAGGGTGCCGCTGGGTGTAGTGGGCATGATTTACGAAGCCCGTCCAAATGTAACTGTTGATGCAGCAGGGCTGTGCCTGAAAACAGGCAATGCTGTGATATTGCGGGGAGGTTCGGAGGCAATTAACTCCAATCGGGCTATTGCAAAAATTATCAGCAGTGCAGCAGAAGGGGCTGGAGCTCCCAAAAACTGTATTCAGCTCATAGAAACAACCGAGCGGGAAGCGGTAAACGTGATGCTTAAAATGAACAAATATCTAGATGTGCTCATACCTAGAGGCGGTGCTGGCCTAATCAAGACAGTGGTGGAAAACGCTACTGTGCCAGTAATTGAAACAGGTGTAGGCAACTGTCACATTTATGTGGATCAAGACGCCAACTTAGATATGGCTAAGGATATAGTAGTAAACGCCAAGTGTCAACGACCAGGAGTATGCAATGCTGCCGAGACCCTGCTGGTTAACCGTGCTGTGGCATCAAGCTTTATACCCCAAGCTGCCAAGGCACTTGTTCAGCAGGGAGTGGAGCTCAGGGGCTGCCAGGAAACTGTATCACTAGTATCAGGGATGAAGCTGGCCACAGAAGAGGATTATGCCACTGAATTTTTAGACTTAATATTAGCTATAAAAGTTGTGGGAGATCTGACAGAGGCAATTGACCATATTCATCGCTATGGAAGTAGTCATTCGGAAGCGATTATCACCGAAAGCTATAGTAGAGCAAGAGAATTTTTAAAAGTAGTAGATGCTGCTGCTGTCTATGTAAATGCCTCTACCAGATTTACCGATGGCTATCAATTTGGTTTTGGTGCAGAAATTGGTATCAGCACTCAAAAGCTTCATGCCAGAGGTCCAATGGGCTTAGAAGAGCTGACTACCACCAAGTTTATAATCTTTGGGGATGGCCAAATCCGCACATAAGGAGTAGGGTATGGATACTAATAGGGTGTATAGAGTGGGCATCATGGGCGGAACCTTTGACCCAATTCACTTTGGTCACTTGGTCACTGCTGAAGCGGCCCGCAGTAAGTTTGCATTAGATAAAGTTATATTTATGCCTTCGGGTAGACCGCCTCATAAGCGAGCAAATATAATTACACCTGCAGAGCATCGTTACTTGATGACGGTTTTAGCCACAATAACAAATAAATACTTTGAAGTATCAAGAATAGAACTAGATAGAGAAGGGTATTCTTACGCAGTAGATACTGTGCGAGAAATTCATAAACTATATGGCTTAGATACAGAGGTTTTTTTTATTACAGGGGCAGATGCAATTCTGGAAATTTTAAGCTGGAAAAAAGTAGAAGAATTGGTTAATGAATGCAAATTTATTGCAGCTACAAGACCAGGCTATGAAAAGGCAGATTTAACAAAAAAGCTTCCAGAAGTGATCACCAGTAAAATTCTAACTATCAATGTGCCTGCTTTAGCAATCTCATCTACTGATATTAGACTTCGGGTGCAAGAGCAAAAGCCAATAAAATATTTATTACCAGAGCAAGTAGAAGATTATATATATAAGCATAAAATTTATGTAAGCGTACCATACTAATATCAACCTGAGATAAAAATTGTGAGGTGAGAATTAGTGGTGCGTACACTTTATGTAGGAAATTTGCCTTGGGGAACTACAGTTGAATCATTAACTGAGGCATTCAGTGCCCATGGTGAAGTAGTAAGTGGAAGAATTATTACAGATAGAGAAACAGGTCGTTCCAGGGGATTTGGTTTTGTGGAGGTGGCAGATGATGCCGCTGAAAAAATGGTGGATGTAATGAATGGTGCAGAGTTTGAAGGAAGAGTATTAACAGTAAACGAAGCTAAACCAAAAGAAAATTAGAAGCAATTTACACCTCCTATTGGAAAATAGGAGGTGGTTTTATATAATAGTGGTAAAGCTTAGAAAAGGTGATTGTCTATGTTTCAGCTTGATGATATAATACGAGAGGTTAGAGGGAAGCTTCAAGAATCCCGTTTCCAACACAGCTGGCAGGTAGCTGTTTTAGCTAAAGAACTGGCACCAAAATACAATATCTGTGCTGAGAGGGCTTTTATAGCCGGCTTACTTCATGATTATGGACGAGCTATGGACACCTCTCAACTGCTGGACAAAGCAAGATCTGCAGGCTTATCAATCCACCCTGTAGAGGAAAAGCTCCCAATGCTTTTGCATGGTCCTGTAGGTGCATTACTGGTAGAGGAGCTTTTTGGCATAGATGACATGGAGGTTTTAGCTGCAATTGCCTACCATACTACAGGTAGGGCTGGAATGAGCCCTATAGAAAAGCTGATATACCTGGTGGATGTAATTGAACCGGGAAGACAATTTCCCTGTGTAGACCAGCTGCGCAATAGAATTGAGCAAGCTAATAGCTTAAATGAAGCCATGGAGTTGGTTTTAATCCAGGCTCTGTTGTACAATATAAAAAAGAACTCATTAATTCATCCCCAGAGCATAGATGCTCTGAACTGTTTGCGCAGCACAATGTATGATATAGTATAAAAAGAGAAGCTAATAGGAGGTAGTAAATTGGTTGAAATAGTAGCTTTATTACAAAATGTGGTTAGTGCTATGGATGAAAAAAAAGCTCAGGATATTAGAATATTGGATCTGCAGGAGATATCTTCTGTGGCTGATTATTTTGTAATAGCCACAGGGAACTCAAATGTACAGGTAAAGGCTATCAGTGATTTTTTAGATGATGAGGTAGGAAAACCAATACGTCGAGAAGGCTATAAGGATGCCAATTGGGTACTAATGGACTATGGAAGCATAGTAGTGCATATTTTCCAAGAAGACATGCGCCGTTTTTATGATTTGGAGAGGCTGTGGGGAAACGCCAAAGAAGTTGAACTATCAGCGATAAATACCTAATAGCAAAAGTATACCACCGGGCTTGACAGAAGACTTAATTATAATTATAATAAAATTTGTGACTGAGCTTAAGATGATTAAAAGCTGTGAAAAGGAGTAGTAGCTGTTGTGATAGCATAAAAGAGAGCTGTTGGTTGGTGTGAAACAGCCTAGAGCTACAGTGAACTCGCCTAGGAGCTGTATAGACGAACACTAAAATCAGTAGTCTATACCGGATAGTGACCGTTAAAAACTACAAGCGGATAAAGCTATGGGGCTGTGGCGCAGAGGGAGCGCGCTTCCTTGGCATGGAAGAGGCCGCGGGTTCGATTCCCGCCAGCTCCACCAAAACTTTATCAAATTGGGTGGTACCGCGAGATTATGAATATTAGTCCTCGTCCCTTTAGGGATGGAGGGCTTTTTTTAATTATGGAAACCTTTTACAATATGAAGGAGGAAATTAAATGAACGAAACCTATAATTACTCTCAGCTTGAGCCCAAATGGCAAAAGAAATGGGCTGAAGAAAAGCTTTATCAGGTAGACATAGACCATACTAAGCCAAAATACTACACTTTAGAGATGTTTCCCTATCCCTCGGGCAATCTACATATGGGTCATGTGCGCAACTACTCTATAGGTGATGTGGTAGCTCGATTTAAAACTATGCAAGGATATAATGTGCTGCACCCTATGGGTTGGGATGCCTTCGGTTTGCCAGCAGAGAATGCGGCAATTAAGCATAATGTGCCACCAGACAAATGGACTACTGAAAACATTGCCAACATGCGTTATCAGCTTCAACAAATGGGCATTAGCTACGACTGGGACAGAGAAGTTGCCAGCTGTTATCCTGACTATTACAAATGGACCCAATGGATATTCTTGCAGCTGTATAAAAATGGACTGGCATATAAGAAGAAGGCGGGAGTAAACTGGTGTCCCTCTTGTGCCACAGTTTTGGCCAATGAGCAAGTTGTAGACGGTAGCTGTGAGCGCTGTGATGCAGCTGTAGACAAAAAGGATTTAGAGCAATGGTTTTTCAAAATTACCGACTACGCTGAGCGACTACTTCAAGACTTGGACAAGCTACCAGGCTGGCCAGAAAAGGTTAAAACTATGCAGGAAAACTGGATTGGTCGCAGTGAGGGGGCTATTATCCAGTTTATAGAAAAAAAGACTGGAGAAAAAATACCAGTATATACCACGCGTCATGATACGGTTTTTGGTGTTAGCTATATGGTTCTAGCACCGGAGCATCCCATGGTACAAAAGCTAACAGCTGGAACTGAAAGGGAGGAGCAGGTAAAGAAATTTGTCCACAAGGTTCGCTCCATGAGTCAGATTGACCGTACCTCCAGCGAGCTAGTTAAAGAGGGCATCCCTATAGGGGCTACAGTAATTAATCCTATGAACAATCAGGAGATACCTCTGTGGATTGCCAACTATGTGTTAATGGATTATGGTACAGGGGCAGTAATGGGTGTTCCAGGTCATGACCAGAGGGACTTTGATTTTGCCATCAAGTATAATCTACCTATTATTGAAGTAATAAGACCAGAAGGTCAAAGGGAGGAGCTATCTCTAACAGAAGCCTATACGGGAGATGGCCTACTGGTAAATTCAGGAATTTTCAATGGCAAAGGTGTATCCCAAGCCAAAGAAGCAATTGCTGACTTTCTAGAGGCTAATGATTGGGGTAACCGAGAAGTAAATTTCCGCCTGCGGGATTGGCTGATTTCTCGTCAGCGTTACTGGGGAGCCCCTATTCCTATCGTCTATTGTAAGGATTGTGGTGCTGTAGCAGTGCCGGATGAGCAGCTGCCAGTAATGCTGCCTACCGATGTGCAATTTAAGCCTACTGGTGAATCGCCGTTAAAGGACAGAGCAGACTTTGTCAACACCCAGTGTCCCCAATGTAACAAGCCAGCTACCCGGGAAACTGATACTATGGATACCTTTGTTTGCTCCTCCTGGTATTTTCTGCGCTACTGCTCTCCCAAGGATGACCAGGTAGCTTTTCGCCAAGAGGAAGTGGATTACTGGATGAACGTAGACCAGTATATTGGTGGAGTAGAGCATGCTATTCTACACCTGATGTATGCTCGTTTCTTTACCAAGGTGCTTTATGATCTAAAGCTGGTAAAGGTTGAGGAGCCCTTTGAAAACCTATTGACTCAAGGGATGGTGCTAAAGGATGGGGCTAAGATGTCCAAATCTAAAGGCAATGTGGTAAGTCCTGAGGAAATTATTAGCAAATACGGTGCCGATACAGCTAGACTATTTATTCTGTTTGCTGCGCCGCCAGAGCGAGATTTAGAGTGGAGTGA
>CAYVRD010000041.1:0-18485 GCA_964454195.1 uncultured Clostridia bacterium | reverse complement strand
TTATCACTAGAGCAGCAGAGATTTTTGGCATACCTATTGATGCTGGTGGAGCTGAAGAAATAGCTAAAAGATCTAGGGGGACACCTCGAATTGCTAATAGGTTATTAAGGAGAGTTAGAGACTACGCCCAAGTAAGAGCCAGTGGTGTAATAGATATAACTGTGGCTCAGCAAGCTTTAACAATGCTTGAGGTGGATGATTTAGGTTTAGACAACATAGATCGAAGACTGCTTATGGCCATGGTACAAAAATTTGGCGGAGGTCCTGTAGGACTAGATACATTAGCAACTACAATTAGTGAAGAAAGAGAAACCGTTGAGGATGTTTATGAACCATACTTATTGCAATTAGGTTTTATAAATCGTACCCCTAGAGGAAGAGTATTAACACCATTAGCATATAACCACTTGGGTATAAAAATTGATAATACTAGTCAACATTTTTTAGAATTCTAATATAAATATAATGATGCCATTTGAGGGTGATTAAGTGCCAGACTTGAATTTCTTTGGTAAGACACTAATAGGACTTGGTGGATTTTTAGTTATAGTGGGATTAATAATAGTTTTAGGAAATAGATTAGGTTTAGGTAGGCTACCAGGAGACATTTTTATCCAGAAGGGCAATTTTTCCTTCTTTTTTCCGGTAGTGACCAGCATCTTAATAAGTATTATACTTACGATAATATTTAATTTATTGAGACGATAATACTAATCTGTTGATTAGAAAATTATTTTTTGCGATACCCTTAAAAAAAGAAATGTCAATTCGAAAAATATGGTAAGTGGGGTGAAAGCTTTGGAATGTTTAATCCGAGAAAACAGTTCCTCCATGAATGATTTAGATGCCAGTGCACTTTTAATGAATGCTCAAAATGGGGATAAAGATGCCAGAGAAGTGTTGATAGGAAAATATACGCCATTTATTCTAAGAGTGGCCTCGGGAATGACCGGAAGATATGTAAAGGTAGGTCAGGATGACGAGGTTAGCATAGGAATGATGGCATTTGATGAAGCTATTAACAACTATCGTTTGGATAAGGGGGTATCCTTCCTTTCCTTTGCTGAGACAGTAATTAAAAGAAGACTAATCGATCATTTTCGCAAAGAGGGGCGTAATAGTAAAGTTATTCTTTTTTCGAGTCTTGAGAAAAACGAAGAAGGGGAAGACAGCCCTACAACGTTAGTTGATTTACAACAGGCTAAGGCTAATTATGCAGCAGAAAATGAAACAAGAGACCGGCAAGCAGAAATAATTCAATATAGCAAAATTCTTGCTCAATATGGAATTAGTTTCAGTGAGCTAGTTGAGGTATCACCTAAACACGACGATGCCAGACTTAGAGCTATCAGTGTGGCGTGGATTATTGCGGGTAATACACGTTATCGAACCTATTTACTGGAGAAAAAAACCTTGCCCCTTAAACAATTGGAGCAAGAGGTGAAGGTGAGCCGGAAGACGTTGGAACGTCAAAGAAAATATATTATAGCTGTAGTCTTGGTTTTAGTAAACGACTTTCATTATCTAAAGAGCTATGTAAACATTAATAACCAAAACAAGTAGATAATTCCCTATGAAAGGGGGTTGATTGCATTGAATTTAATAAAAAAACGCGGTGTTGTTCTGGAGCTAATAGATTCTGAAATGATTCTTTTAACTGCTGAAGGAGAGTTTGTCAGAAGGCCTGTATTAAACAACTCAGTAGTTGTAGGTCAAGAAATCTGTTATTCAGAAAATGTAGAGCCAATGTTGAAGCCAAAGCTAGGAGCTCAGTTCCTGACAAGGTGGCGTCGTTCTGGCCTGGCAGTAGCCGTTGTATTACTGCTGTTATTACTTACACCAACTCTATTAAATCAGATGCCTATGGCCTCGGAAACCGTTGCCTATGTTACAATTGATGTCAACCCGAGCATAGGCTTAGGTATTGATAATAAAAATACTATAGTTTCATCAGAAGGCCTTAATAAAGAAGGCGCTGATATTATCTCATCCATTGATGTTGTTGGAATGAGCAGTGAAAATGCGGTTAAGGCCATTACAGAGAAGATCATCATAATGGGCTTTATAAAGCAGGATGAAGCTGCCCAACTGATGATTACTATTAGACCAATTAGAGCTGGTAAAAACAATAAGATGATAGCGGAGATAGAACAGAAACTATCTGAATCCACAAAAGCTGCTCTAGCGAAAGATAATGTGAAGTATACTACAGTTGCTAGTGCACTTATTGATGAAGAGCTAAGAATCAGTGCCCAGGTTGCTGGAGTATCACCAGGAAGGTATCTGATGATGCTAGCAGATATTCAACAAAATGGCATGGTGGCCCTTGGTTCACCTGAGGAAAGCAATGCTAATGAAAATCCTGTTAGTATTAATCCGAATCAGCTAGAAGAAACAAATTTAGATGATCAAGTTCCAGCTGAACAAGATACACCTAATCTTCATAAACCTACTGAGCTGCTAGCAGCTGCTGATACTAATCCTGCTGTTGACACACCAAATACAACTAGACCTAATGTGGGGAATCAGCAAAACAATAGCTCAGAGACCACTAGTCCGAGAGAGAATCAAAACAGCTTGGCGGCAGCAAACCTGCCAACTCCTGTAGCCGAGATTGCTATGTTTATTGATGGAGAGCTGGCTGAAGAGGACGATGAGGACGAAGATAAGGATGATGAGCTTAACTCAGAGAAGGAAGACAAGGATATTCTTGAGAAGGCAAAAGATAGTAAATAAGTATAATTGCTTACTATGACACCACCTACTTGGTGGTGTCATACTTATTTTTATGATAGCTATTGTTTGCAGGATTAGCCGAAAAAGCGTCGAAATAGACATTATTGAAAATATATTATTACGAGGTGGGGAAATGACAATTAGGAGAAAGCTGATAATCTTTTTTTTATGTGCTATTTTAGCTGTTACAGCTACACCTATTTTTAATGAACTGCCAAAGGCAGAAGCTAATGTTAGTGAAACAATGATTCGAGTAGGATTAAATCGCAATTTAGCTAGTGGAACAATACGAATAGATGGGGGGACATATAA
This sequence comes from uncultured Clostridia bacterium, assembly GCA_964454195.1. Taxonomy (GTDB): domain Bacteria; phylum Bacillota; class Desulfitisporia; order Desulfitisporales; family JAWSUQ01; genus CAYVRD01. Next base: position 15,437 of record CAYVRD010000041.1, on the reverse strand, counting down.
TTTAAGGGATGAAAGCCTAGGTCTGCCTATAAGTTCACTTAGTCAAGGAGATACAGTTCAATTTAATAGAATTGGATCAAGTATTCAAGTAGTAATAAATGGTGCAGTTAGGGAGGTTACATATAGAGGTCCTATCTATATGGAAGTCATAGATACAACCCAGCTAAATATATTTAGTTATAATAATATTAGGTATCGGGATAATCTGCGAGTATTAAATGATGACAACAATATGGCATTTGTAAATGTGCTAGACATAGAAAGATATCTGTATGGAGTTGTGGGACCTGAAATGGGTACTAGTGCTCCTATAGAGGCATTGAAAGCCCAAGCAGTAGTATCCCGTAGCTATGCTTTAAATTTATTTAGGCCAAATAATAGATGGGATGTAGGTATAGATACTGCCACTCAAGTCTATCGAGGTTATAGCGCTGAAACGGCCATTGGTGGCATTAATGCAGTTCAAGCGGTAGACGCTACTAGAGGAGAGGTTATTTACTACCAGTTTAATAGAAACGGTGCAAATAGACCTATCGCAGCATTTTTTCATGCCAACAGTGGTGGTCATACAGAAGACAGTCAAAATGTTTGGTTAAATCCTTTGCCATACATTCGGGCAGTCCCTTCCCCATTTGACAGCTTTGCTTTAGAGCACCCTCAGGATCAAAATGGATGGCCTGCTAGTAGCTATCGATGGAATGTAAATATGACTAGAGGACAGCTGTTAGATAGAATTAATATGTGGAACACTAATAATGCAAATAATCCTGATGCTTTAATTTTGATAGGCCATTTAGAAGATATTAGAATATGTCGCTTACAAAGAGATTCTCAGGTAAATACTCTATCAGGAAGAGTTACTGAGTTAGAGCTGCGAGGGAGTAATGGTACTGCGTCGGTATATCGGGATCGAATTCGAACATTGCTAGGATTGCGTAGCACCTTATTTAACTTAAGAACTGATGCCCAGTTAACAATTATCAATGGAAACGGTGTTACAACCACAGTTAATCAGGTTCAAAGAATTTTTGCTGTAGCTAGAGGAAATAGTAGTGATTTTGTCAATAGTCAGCAAAATGAGTATTTTGTGGTAGGAGCGGGAAATAATATAGTTGTAAAACCAAAGATTTTTGAAAATATAATAATCGATGGGTATGGACATGGCCACGGTTTAGGCATGAGCCAGTGGGGCGCTATGGGTATGGCTAGGGCAGGATATAGCTACACTGAGATAATTGAGCACTATTACAATCGGGGGCTAAATTGTGGCGCACTAGTTATTACCCAATATCAATAGTAACTTGTATAGGAGTTAATTGAAATGAAACTTGAATTATTTGATTATCATCTGCCAGAAGAACTGATTGCTCAGCAGCCTATAGAGCCAAGAGATCACTCAAGGCTGTTAGTATTAGATAAGAATACAGGAGAAATAATACACAAGGATTTTTTCCACCAAATATCCACAATGTTAAAATCAGGAGATGTTTTAGTTTCAAATAAAACTCGGGTTATTCCCGCTAGATTGCTAGGCTTCAAAAAAGATACTGGCGCAAATGTTGAAATAGTGCTATTAACTAGAAAAGACAGAGATCACTGGGAAGCTTTAGTTAAGCCAGGGAAAAAAATAAAAATTGGCAATGTAATATCTTTTGGAGAAGGACTGCTAGAAGGGGAAGTAATAGATTATACTGCTGCTGGCGGCAGAGTTTTGCGCTTTATTTACAATGGGGTCTTTGAAACTGTTTTAGAGCAGTTGGGAAAAATGCCACTGCCCCCATATATTACCCAGCAATTAGAAGATAACCAACGCTATCAAACAGTATATGCAAAGGTTGACGGTTCAGCTGCTGCACCAACTGCTGGACTACACTTTACGCCCCAGTTAATTGCTCAGCTACAAAAAGAAACAGGTGTAAAATGGGTTGAGGTTTTACTACACATTGGATTGGGAACCTTTCGCCCTGTTAAAGCAGATAACATTTATGAGCACGAAATGCATGCAGAATTTTATCAGGTGACTAAAGATGCTGTAGATACTATTAACCAAGCTAAAAAACAAGGCAATAGAATCATCGCAGTAGGTACTACTGCAGTAAGGGCAATTGAATCTGCCAGCATCGATGGTCACTTGAAACCAGCTGAGGGGTGGACCGATATATTTATTTATCCGGGCTATAGCTTTAAAACTATTGACGGTTTGATTACAAACTTTCATTTGCCCAAATCCACTTTAATGATGTTGATAAGTGCCTTGGCAGGAAGAGAACAGATTTTAGAAGCATACCACCAGGCTATAAAGGAGAAATATCGCTTTTTTAGCTTCGGTGATGCCATGCTAATCATTTAAGAAATATGAGGAGGCACTAATGTTTGGATTTAAACTTCTTAAAGAGTGTGCTCAGACTGGAGCACGTTTAGGGGAAATAACTACAACTCATGGGAAAATTGAAACTCCTGTATTTATGCCAGTGGGAACCCAAGCTACTGTAAAAACTATGACGCCCGATGAGTTAATAGATATAGGGGCTACAATAATTTTAAGTAACACTTATCATCTATATCTGCGTCCAGGAGATGAGCTAATAAAAAAAGCTGGGGGTCTCCATAAATTCATGAATTGGAATAGGCCTATATTGACGGATAGCGGAGGTTATCAGGTCTTTAGTTTAGGTCCCTTGCGTAAAATTACTGAAGAAGGTGTTACATTTAAATCTCATATAGATGGCTCAACCCATTTTATCAGTCCAGAACGAGCAGTGGAGATACAAATGAACCTAGGCTCAGATATAGCTATGTGCTTTGATGAGTGTCCACCATATCCCTGTTCATGGGAATATGCCAAAAACTCTTTAGAACGCACTACTCGTTGGGCTAGAAGATGTCAGGCAATACATACTCGAGAGGATCAGGTTCTTTTTGGTATTGTACAAGGTGGTGTTTACGAGGATTTGCGCAAGGAAAGTGCTGCCCAATTAGTGGAACTGGATTTTCCTGGATACAGCATAGGTGGGTTAAGTGTTGGTGAGCCCAAGCCAATAATGTACGAAGTATTAAACTACACAGTACCTTGCTTGCCAAAAGATAAGCCCCGTTATCTGATGGGTGTAGGATCTCCCGATTGCTTGCTAGAAGGAATTGATCGAGGAATTGATATGTTTGACTGTGTTTTACCTACACGCATTGCGAGAAATGGTACAGTAATGACTAGCACAGGGAAGGTAGTAGTGAGAAATGCTGCGTATTCCGATGATTTTGAGCCATTAGATGTGAATTGTAGCTGTTACACCTGTACCAATTATTCTAAAGCCTATATAAGACACTTACTTAAAGCAAATGAGGTTTTGGGTATCAGACTGACTACTATTCACAACATAGCTTACTTGGTAGATCTAATGAATAGAGCAAGAACGGCGATTAGTGAAGATCGCTTTGGTGATTTTAAAAAGGAAATTTTGGAAACAATATCATAAGAAGGGTTTTTAGCTCAAGTATTACTGTATTTTTTTCAAATCATAATAAAAAATATTGGTATATAAAAGGAATTAATAATGCTTGTGGCGAAAACCTAGTTTACAATTTATTTAATAGGAGGTATTCAAGTGGACGCAGCTACTGGAGCAATTCTATATTTGCTAGTTTTTGGGGGTATTATTTATTTTTTAATGATCCGACCTCAGCAAAAGCAAGCAAAGATAAGAAAAGAGCTATTACAAAATCTTAAAGTTAAAGACAAGGTTTTAACCATAGGTGGTATTTATGGTACAATAAGCAAAATAAATGATGATGTTGTTTATGTAAAGGTTACTGAAGACGTGGAGTTAAAGATGACTATTAATGGCATTGGCCATGTTGTAGAATAAAAATACTGAAAAAAGAGCTTTCGACAAAAAAGACCTATATTTAGGTCTTTTTTCTTATTTTTGTGACGAAACTTCCTATGAAGTACTATTTATCGCTGAAGGAGAACATTTATTATTTGTCAAAATAAGAATAAGGAAAACACTACCAAAGCCGAGGTGAATTTATAATGGACATGCTGAATTTGGTGGGTATAAAAAATTTTTTGGGAAAGATTAAATTCCTTATCTCAGGTGTGGATCACAAAGATTTAGGAGTAGACATGGTTGAAAAAGATAGTTGGCTAGATTGTCGTTCAGACGATTATACTGATTCTTTATGGGAACTAGAAGAAAATCAGGTTTTACTTCACTATGAAAAATTAGATGGGGGGAAGGAAAATGGAGCTTGTAAAAATTAGAGAAATTTCTGTCTGCAGAGGCGAAGTTTATGAAATCTCTCTAGGAGATGGGGAAAATAGAATAGTCAGGCCTGTTTTAGTAATTCAAAATGATATTGGAAATAGATTATACGATTCTATTATAGTAGTACCGCTATCGCCTAAAGTACATACTAAAAGACTATTTGTTAGTGTAGGTATTCAGCCAACGGAAATACCTGCTCTCAAAGAGGAGCATGTAGCATTATTCTTTCAAATTAGGACAATCGATAAGCAAAAATTTTCTAAGGATAATTTTTTGGGAAGAATTGATGCATCAACTATGTGGCAGGTTGACGAAGCAATAAAATTAAGTCTCGGAATTAGCACAATCCAGAGAATACAGAGTCGCAAAAAGGCTTAAATAAAAAATCCAGCTGTATCGGCAGTTGGATTTTCTTCTTTTTTTCTCTTTGCATCTTCTCGTAAAATAATGTAAAATTAGGCCATATGCTTTTAGAAATATAATTGTTCAGGAGTGTTTACATGTTGCGGTTAGATGTGGCAGTGAGGAAGACTAATAAATATGCCAGCTCCCAAAGTGGAGATACAGTAGAAATTGTTGAAAGAGCTAAGGGAGGCATGTCAATAATAATGGCGGATGGCCAAGGCAGTGGCAAATCTGCAAAGCTGACCAGTTCTCTAGTAGTAAATAAAGCTATGAACCTGTTGGCTGAAGGAGCTAGAGATGGGGCAGTAGCCAGGGCAACCCATGATTTTCTCTATACAGTTAAAAATGGGAAGGTTTCAGCTACATTAACAATTATTTCAATTGATCTGGAGACGAGAACTCTAATTATATCAAGAAATGGTCATATTCCGGTACTAATTTTAACTGATGAAGGAGAACAGTGTCTTGATACTAAGACCCATCCTATAGGAGTACATCGGTTTATGAAACCAGAGATAAAAGAGTTTTCAATCGTACCTAACATGATTATTGTAGCTTTTACTGATGGATTTTTAGAAGCTGGGGAAAAATACGGTGATAAGCTAAAATTAGAAAAGGTTTGGGAGATAATTAAGCAGCCTATTGATGCACAACAGAAAGTAGAGGCACTCTTTAGCATGGCTTTTCAGCTAGATAGACATCGACCAGGAGATGATACCAGTATTTTAGTAGTTACTATTACACCTGATGACACTGAATTTGCAGTTCGCTCACTAAATATGTCTATTCCATTCTAAATAGCGGGAGAAAATTAAATGGCCATTAACACGGATTTTATGATTGTAGTAGGTGGAGTTTGCGGGTCAGGAAAAAGCACTTTAGTATCAGGACTTAAGGAAAGAGGATATCATGTACACTCAGTGGCTCAAGAGCATAGCTATGCTCCTAAGATGTATATGATGACCAAACCTGATTACGTGATTTTATTAGAGTGTGAATATGAAACCGTATGCAAACGACGTCAAGTGGGTTGGACGAGGGAACACTTAGCATCCCAAATACATAGGCTTAGACATATGAGGGAATACTGTCACTTGCTAATAAAAACAGACGATTTGACTATAGAAGAGGTATTAAATTTAGCATCTAATAGCATTGATGAGCATATTAAGCAGTATGTTGAGCAGGAGGATAAATCTTATGGTGACCTTGGAGCAAGTAAAGAAAAATAAAAAAGTTGCTACATTTATTGTAGCTGGTGATTATCATCTAAAGTCTATGGGATTTACTGAACATAGCTATAGACATGTTACTCTGATTGCTAAAGTTGCCTATTCAATTTTAGAGCAGCTGGGCTATACTCAGAGAGACTGTGAATTAGCAGCGATTGCTGGTTATCTCCACGATATAGGAAACGTGGTTTCGCGACATGACCATGGACAGTCAGGGGCTATGCTGGCATATGACATTTTAAATGAAATGGGGATGCCTCCTGAAGAAATAGCTATGGTAGTTTCGGCTATTGGTAACCATGAAGAGCAGTATGGTCATGCAGTTAACCAAATTGCCGCAGCTTTAATTTTATCAGATAAAGCAGACGTACATCGATCTAGAGTGCGCAACCGGGATATTGCGACCTTTGATATCCACGATAGGGTAAATTATGGAGCAGAGAAATCTACTTTAATAGTAGATCAAAAGCTTAAAACTATTACCATGGAGCTGAAGATTGATTTAAAAATTACTACAGTAATGGAATATTTTGAGATATTTTTAGAACGGATGCTTATGTGCCGTAGAGCAGCAGACTATTTAGGCTGTAATTTCCAACTAATTATCAACGATGCTAAGCTACTTTAGAGCTTAGCTTTTTTTCTTTCAAGTACTAAAAATTCCTACCGTTTCCGCTTGTTTTTAAAATATTCTTTAAATTGACACTTTCTAAGTAGGGGTATATAATTGAGAGTATGGATTTTTAATGTAATAAAAAAGGAGGCATAAATCCGGTGAGAGTAGACAAGCTTATTATTTTGTTGCTGGTTTTGGCTTTAATTGGAGGAGTTAGTATTTACTCTATCAATCCTATTGTTAGCTCATTAAACCTGGGATTAGATCTACAGGGTGGGTTACACGTGGTAATGGAGGCCCAGGACTCGCCAGATAATCCAGTAACAGACGAAGATATGAGAAATCTTCAAGCGGTAATGCGTAATCGGGTTGACCACCTGGGAATTGCTGAACCAATTATTCAGCGACAAGGAGAACGCAGATTAATTATCGAGTTGGCAGGAGTACACAGCCCAGAAGAAGCTGCGAAGCTGTTAGGCAAAACAGCTAATCTTGAGATGAAACTACCAGATGGGACCCATGTAATCGGTGGTGCAGATTTAAAAAATGCTGTGGCACGCTTAGATCCTCAGCATCAGTTTCCCTTTGTAGAGTTTACCTTAGATAGCGAGGGAGCCCGCAGATTTGCCGATGTAACTTCCCGACTAGTTAGAGATTATCCTGAAAATGATCCTAGAAGACACATTGCTATTTTTCTTGATGATGAGGTTTTACAAAACCCCCATGTTGATTCAGCTATTGTCAATGGAAAAGGTATTATTAGGGGTTACAGAGATTTAGCTGAGGCAGAGAACATCGCTGCCCTACTGCGCTCAGGTGCTTTGCCAGTAGCTGTTGAGACTCTTGAGCAGCGCACAGTTGGACCTACACTTGGCGTAGACTCTTTAGAAAAGAGTCAAAAGGCAGGTATTTATGGAATTATAGCTATTATTTTATTTATGATAGCCTATTATCGTCTACCTGGACTAGTTGCCATAATATCTTTAACTATTTATGGTGTTTTGGTATTAGGAATAATGGGAGCTTTGGGAGCAACTTTAACATTACCGGGTATAGCAGGTTTTATCCTGTCCTTTGGTATAATAATTGACGCTAATATTATTATTTATGAGCGACTTAAAGAGGATTTGCGTAATAAAAAGACATTGCGCTCTGCAGTAGATGGAGCCTTCTCAAAAGCTTTAAGCACAATTTTAGATGCTAATATTACAACTATATTGGCGGCGGCTGTACTATTTTACTTTGGAAGTGGACCTATTCGAGGATTTGCAGTTACCTTGACAATTGGTATCCTAGTGAGTATGTTTACGTCTATTATTGTTACTAAATTCTTGTTAAAGCTATTTGTGCAGACTAATATCTTTAGAAATCCGAAGCTTTTTGGTGCATAGAGAGGGGGATGAATATGGCTGAATTTAAATATGACCTAATGGCTCGCAAAAAGCTGTGGTTTATTATATCGTTGCTGGTAATCTTACCTGGAATTTTTTCAATGGCATTTCAAGGTTTAAACTTAGGCATTGATTTTACAGGTGGAGCAATTCTCCATGTAAAATTTGATCAGGCAACCGAAACATCAGTAATAAGAGAATCTCTATCCCAATATGGCCTAGAGGGCAGCACTATTCAATCTGTAGATAATAGAGAATTTATTATTCGCACTACAGTTATTAGTGCCGATACTCTTCACAGCATATCCCAATCCTTTAGAGACAATATTGGCAGCTTTGATTTATTGCGAAACGAGCTGGTCGGTCCAGTAATTGGTAAGGAGCTGACTTTAAAGGCGTTATATGCATTACTAATTGCATCAGTTTTAATGGTTATTTATATTAGCTATCGATTTGAGTTAAGTTTTGCAATTGCAGCTATTGTGGCTATATTGCATGACGCCCTTGTAGTGTTAAGCATCTTTTCCATTTTCCAAATAGAGGTAAGTGCAGCTTTTGTTGCAGCTATATTGACAGTGATAGGTTATTCTATTAATGATACAATAGTTATTTTTGACAGAATACGTGAAAACCTTAAATATCAAAAGAGTGGCACCCTTAGCGAATTAGTTAATACTAGTGTATGGCAGACTATGGCCAGATCTATTAACACTGCATTAACCGTAATTTTTGTACTAGTTGCCATGTTGTTATTTGGCGGTGAAACCACTAAAAACTTCATTTTAGCATTGCTAATTGGAGTAATCAGTGGTGCATATTCCTCTGTGTTTAATGCCAGCCCCGTATGGTTAGAGATTAAGGCTTGGCAAAGAAAACGGAAACGCTACGCATAGTTAAAAATTTAAATCCTGCTATAAGGCAGGATTTTTTTTTTTTGCTGCGAAATAGTATAAAATACGCTAATAATACACTAATAAGTAAAAAAACCATATATTTTGATTTAGGAAGGACTGATCACTATGCAGGTTTATCTTGTCATTGCTTTGATATTTGCGGTTTTTGTCTCGGCTTTTGCAGTGCAGAACATTACACCTGTATCTATATCCTTTTTGTTTTGGCATTTTGAAGACATATCATTAGTTTTAGTTATTTTATGTTCAGCTGCACTAGGTGCTTTATGTGTATTTTTACTAGGGATGTTTAAGCAAGTCACTCAAAAATTCAAAATAAACGAGCTAGAAGGAGAGAATGCTAGATTGCGTGCTGAAAACACTGACTTAAAAGAAGACTTGCTCAGTATTAAGAGCCAACAAGCAAACGACTTTTTCCCTGATAAGGTTAGAGAAATATGTAATCAGCAGCCCGAATCTCCTGAGACAAAAGAAGGGAGTCATTAGATGATAAAGCCAAAAAATTGGCGACATCTGACAGAAGAGAGCCATTTAGTAGAAAAAATTGCCCAAGAGTTGGCCATATCTAAGCTAGTAGCTAGAATATTAGTGAATAGAGGCATTAAGTCTGTGGATGCAGGGAAAAATTTTTTGCTTAGCAACATGGATCAATTAGATTCACCTTTAAAACTGTCAGGCATGAAAGTCGCTCTACAACGCATTAAAAAAGCTATCAAAGAAAAGGAATGTGTTGTGGTATATGGCGATTATGATGTAGACGGCATAACTAGTACAGCCCTTGTATATGAAATGCTCAGCAGATTAGGCGCAAGGGCTTTTTATCATATTCCCCAGCGCTTAGAGGAGGGATATGGATTAAACGCTAACGCTATTGAGTCATGGGCAAAAAAAGGAGCTAAACTAGTGATCACTGTGGACTGTGGAATTACTAGCAATTTAGAGGTTGCCCTAGCCAATCAACTTGGCTTAGATGTTATTATAACAGATCACCATAATCTACCAGAAGAATTGCCTCCAGCCCTGGCTATCATAAACCCCATCCTAGATCAAGGCAAGGTGTTTCACAAGCTGGCTGGAGTTGGTGTAGCCTTCAAACTAGCTCAAGCTGTCCACCAATCCTTCAAGCTACCCCTTTACGATGGAGTAGTGGCAGGGGAATATTTAGACTTAGTTACCTTAGGAACCATAGCAGATATAGTACCATTAATAGGTGAGAATAGATCCATAGTAAAGACTGGGCTAAAGTCCTTAGAGACCACGTGGCGACCAGGACTTAAGGCATTAATTGAAGTGGCAGGCCTCTGGGGTAAGGAGTTAACCACTACAGACGTAGGCTATCAGCTGGCACCAAGAATTAACGCAGTTGGACGGATCGGAAATCCCAATCTAGCACTAGAGCTCCTTTTGACTGATGACACTGAAAAAAGCGTTAAGTTGGCAGAGATGTTAAACTTGGAAAACACAAAAAGACAACAAATTGAGCAATATATAATTCAAGAAGTTGAGCAAATGATAAGAGAGCATGTTGATTTTGATAGCCAACAGGTAATAGTACTAGCTTCAGAAAAATGGCATACTGGTGTCATTGGGATAGTTGCTTCAAAGATTGTGGAAAAATATCATCTGCCCACAATTTTGATCGGAATAGATGCTCAACAGGGAAAGGGCTCAGGACGCAGTATTCCTAGCTTTGATTTGTACCAGGCGTTAAATGCTACTAAGGAGTGGTTGATTAAGTTTGGGGGCCATCATCAAGCAGCAGGGCTATCGCTGGCACCAGAGCGCATATCAGGCTTTAGAAAAGCTATCAATCAATATGCTGCCCAATTACTGAATGAAGATAATACAGCTCCAGAGGTAAAAATAGATACTGAAGTATGCATTTCAGAGCTTTCCTTAGAATTGGTAGATGATTTGGAGCGTTTAGCTCCTTATGGATACGGGAACCCCCGCCCTGTTTTAGCTTGGAAAGGAGCCAAAGTAATTAATTGGAGTAAAATAGGTAAAGAACAAAATCATTTACGAGCTACTTTGGGAGACGATAATATTAACCATACTGCCATAGGCTTTAATTTTTCTAGTCATGAGCAGCTAATTGCTGCAACTAAAATAGTAGACATAGCCTTTGGGGTAGACAAAAATACCTGGCAGGGCAGGGAAGAGCTACAATTAATAATTAAAGACCTAAAGCCATATTATCTCCAAGCCAATAAGTTAACAATACCTAATGATTTCAAAATTATTGATAAAAGAAGAATTAAGGAGAGGATAAACTACCTGCAAAAATTTGCAGGTAAAGCTAATATTATTTATGTTTATCATCATTTAGAAAAAAAAGCGCTTAGTGAAAATCTTAAAGAAGATCAAGGCTGGAAGTATATTATAGCCAACTGTTACAGCCATCTAGACAAAGAGGCTGCAGATAAAAAAGTAGCCTATGACAATATCTTTTATTGGCAACTACCTCTTCATCGAGATGATTTGCGTAGCCTAAGCTCACTATCCCTCAATCATCATCTTTGCTATGCAGAAATGCCAACCGAGCAAACAATTAAGAGTAAATTTCCTACAAGGGAGCTTATTGGACAGACATATCTTATCTTGAAAGATTTATTAGATGATCAGGAAACAATGTGGACTTTTCATCAGCTCTTTGGATGCCTATTTCTCAAAGTAGGAGTTGATCCAGAGGATGCAGAGCTATTTTTGCAAGTCCTTGTTGAGCTAGGACTGTTGTCATACAAATGGGAGCAGGAGTCAGGGCTCCATAAAGTTAAGCTGTTAACTGTACCTGATAGTAAACTAGATTTAAATATGTCACCAACTTATCTAACTATGATGGAATTAAAAGAGATCTACCCTTATTGGGCTAGTTTATGGGCCTTTGGAACAAAACATGACATCGAAGCAGCATGTTTTATATAGTTAAATCCCTTGGCATTATTTATAAAAAAATGATAATATTATTTAATAGGCTCTAACAACCTAGGGAGGGCAGTGTATATGATCCAGACATTCCTTTATGAAATCGAAACAATTAATCCTAAGCTTTTAAAAACTAATGTAATCGTAGAAGCATTTGAATTCGCTTTGGAAGCCCACTGTGGACAAACCCGCTGCTCTGGCGAACCATATATCACCCATCCTATACATGTTGCTAGGATACTAGTTGAATTGGGAATGGATGCTATTACTATTGCTGCTGCTATCCTACACGATGTGGTAGAGGACTCGGAAGCAGATATTGAAGATATTCGTGCCAACTTCGGCGAAGAAATAGCTTTATTAGTTGACGGAGTAACTAAGCTAAGTCGTATAGAATACAAAACTAAAGAAGAGCAACAGGTAGAGAATCTGCGAAAGATGTTTTTAGCTATGGCTAAGGATATCAGAGTAATTTTAATTAAATTAGCTGACCGACTACACAATATGAGGACACTAACTCATATGAAGGTTTCAAAACAAAAAGAAATATCTGAGGAAACGTTAGAAATATATGCACCTCTAGCCCATAGATTAGGTATATTTCGCATTAAATGGGAGCTAGAAGATTTGGCTTTTCGCTATCTGCAGCCAGACATATATTATGAACTGGTAAAAGGGATTGATATGAAGCGAAAAGAGAGAGAGGATTTTATTGCTGAAGTAAAGAGAACAGTGAAAGAAAACTTAGAGCTAGTAGATATTGAAGCGGATATTCAAGGCAGACCAAAGAATTTTTATAGCATCTATAAGAAAATGGTCAAGGAGCAGAAGGAATTAAATGAAATATATGACCTTTTGGCTATCCGTGTAATTGTAGATACAATTAAAGATTGCTATGGAGCATTGGGGATTATCCATACTATTTGGAAACCTATTCCTGGTAGATTTAAGGATTATATAGCTATGCCGAAACCAAATATGTATCAGTCGCTGCACACTACATTGATGGGAAGCGGAGGTAAGCCCTTTGAGATTCAAATTCGAACCTGGGACATGCACCGCACTGCTGAATTTGGTATAGCTGCCCACTGGAGGTATAAAGAGGGCAACTCTAATGCTGGAGAAATGGACAATAAATTATCTTGGTTAAGGCATCTTTTAGAGTGGCAGACAGATATGCGAGATGCTAGAGAATTTATGGAATCATTAAAGATCGATGTATTCTCTGACGTAGTATATGTTTTCACACCCAAAGGTGATGTAGTAGAATTGCCTGCAGGCTCAGTGCCAATAGATTTTGCTTATCGTATTCACAGTGATATAGGACATAGATGTATAGGAGCTAAGATTAATGGACGTATAGTCTCCCTGGATTATAAGCTTAATAACGGAGACATTGTGGAAATACTTACTGCAAAGCAAGGTCGACCTAGCAGGGACTGGCTCAAAATAGTTCAGACATCTCAGGCTAAAAACCGTATTCGCAGTTTCTATAAAAGGGAACAGAAAAAGGAAAATGTTGTCAAAGGCAAGGAGCTACTGGAAAAAGAAGCAAAGAAACAATTTCCTGATAACTATCAGGAGATGATGAAAGCAGAGCGCTTGATGGATTTGGCAAAGAGATATAATTTTTCTAGTATTGAAGATCTTTACGCTGCTGTTGGCGATGGAGCAATGACAGCACTTCAGGTACTGGGCAAGGGAAAAGATGATACCAAAGAAAAATATGAAAATTTAAATGACATCAAACAAAGTCAAACCGATGCTCAGGACAGATATAGCAAAGCTTCCAGAGGGGTTATGGTAAAAGGAATCGACAACGTAATGGTCAGACTATCCCGTTGCTGCAATCCATTGCCAGGAGATGAAATAGTGGGCTATATTACCAGGGGCAGGGGAGTGTCAATTCACCGAGCCGATTGCCCTAATGTGGAATATCATAAGGATGAAGAGCAAGAGCGGATGATTGATGTGATGTGGGACTTAAAGACAAGTGACCTATTCCAGGTGCAGCTAGAGGTAACAGCGGTAGATAGGCCTAAGCTTGCCTTAGATGTGATGAACACAGTAGCAGAGGCAAAGACAAATATTAGCTCAGTGCACGCTAGGACAACTAAAAATGGATTAGCTCAGGTTACCCTTAAGCTGGATATAAATAGCTTAGAGCATTTACACTCAGTTCAGAGCAAAATTAGACGAGTAAAGGATGTAATTGATGTCCACCGAGCTAACCCAAACTAGGAGGTTTAACCGAAATGAGAGCTGTGGTTCAAAGAGTAAAAAGTGCCCATGTTGCTGTGGACCAACAAATAGTGGGAGCTATTGGCCCAGGATTGATGATTTTGCTGGGAGTTGGCAAAGAGGACAACGAAACCGATGCTAAATATTTGGCAGAAAAAATCGCTAATCTGCGCATTTTTTCAGACGATCAGGATAAGCTGAACCTGTCGGTGCTAGATAATGGCTATGAAATACTGGCCATATCCCAATTCACTCTTTATGGAGATTGTCGCAAGGGGAGAAGACCTGGGTTTAGTGATGCCATGAATCCGACTGATGCGGATATGCTCTACAAAAAATTTGTAGCCTATTTAGAGGAAATGGGTCTTAAAGTGGCTACCGGTCAGTTTCAGGCAGACATGGATGTGGAGCTGATAAACCACGGACCTGTAACTATACTGTTAGATAGTAAAAAAAACTTTTAGGAGGGATTAATTTGATTTTTGAGCAATATGAAATCATGAGCAGCTTTGGCTCTAACTGCTACATTATTGGCTGCTCTGAGACAAAGGAAGTAGCAGTAATAGACCCAGGGGGAGAAGGGGAAAAAATTATTTCTCTGTTGGAAAGCAAAGGCTATCAGGTAAAGTATATTATCAATACCCACGGACACCTAGACCATATTGGAGCAAATAAAGCAATAAAGGATAAATTCAACTGTGACATATTAATCCATGAGCTAGATGGAGCTATGCTGCCTGACCCCTCAAAAAATTTATCTTCATTTATGTGTGGACAAGTTGCTAGCCCTCCTGCTGACAGGCTACTAACTGAAGGTGAGATAATAGAAATTGGCAGCACCTTAAAGCTAGAGGTTATCCATACTCCTGGCCATACTCCAGGTGGCATCTGTCTCAAAGCTGGCAAGCTGTTATTTACAGGGGATACCCTGTTTGGTGGCTCAATAGGTCGGTCCGACTTTCCTGGAGGTAGTCATGCTACCCTAATTAAATCTATAAAGGAAAAGCTGCTTAACCTGCCAGAGGATACAGTAGTTTATCCTGGCCATGGGCCCGAATCCACAATCGGAGAAGAGAAAGAAACCAACCCATTTTTAATTTAATTATTGATAAATAATTATCTATCATCTGCATTGAGGCTAATAAGAATGGACATAATAGATGGAAAAGCAGGTGCAGGTGATATCAATGAGTAGACCAAGAACAGTTTTTGCCGCAGTGCGAAGCTTTAAAGAGCAAAAAAAGCGGCAAGAACTGGAACAGTTGTCCTTAGAAGGAGTGGGGGAACCAGGTGAATCTAACGGTAACAGGAAATAGGGATTGGATACCCCAGGCTATCAGAGATATTGCACTGATGAGAGGGGTAGCTATTGCCCAGCAGGAACAGCAGGAGAGTGCCTTCCATTGTGAAGTTTTAGTACATAATTCCCAATCTCAGGTGACAGCAGCTGC
>CAYVRD010000040.1:12909-18771 GCA_964454195.1 uncultured Clostridia bacterium | reverse complement strand
ACAGTAAACATTCCATTAACAATTCCCATGCAAGGATCATACATAAAACACCATATAAAGGATACAGAAATAGAAGACAAAATAGTGGGAAAAAAGAATAGGGTTCTAAAGAATACGTTAGTTTTAGTATTTTTCACTAGAATAAGAGCAAAAATCAGAGAGAAAGCAGTTTGAAATAAGACCACATCCAGCATAAATTTCAAGTTGTTTGTGGCTGCCTTTCTAAATACAATATCATCGGTCAGCAGCCTCCTAAAGTTGTCCAAACCTACAAAGTTATAATTAAAATTTAATCCTGTCCAGTCTGTAAGAGAGTAATATAGCGCACTGATTGTTGGAAAGAAAAAGAAGGTCAAATACAATAATCCACCAGGAACAACAAAGAGATAAATCCAGTTTTTTGGCTTCATTGGTTGTCTCCTTTGCTTAAATTTATTTAATAGCCAATAGGTGCGAAAAATAGCAGGGTATACTTTGGCTTTATTGGCAAATTAATAGGTTAGAAAAAACAAAGACGCTTTCCCTTTGTCATAATATTGTATATATACAACTTTTATCTTCCAGTAAAAGAGGTCAGAATTATTATCTGACCTCTTATTTACTGGAGTCACTCAAATAGGTAGCCCGCTATCAGTCAATTGTTACTTTCTAATAGCTTGATCTATAATCTGTTGTGCTTTTGCTGCTGCAGCTTCTGGACTAGTGCCACCTAAAACATCTTCAATAGAGGACAAGACAGCTTCTTGAACCTGTGGATTTGTAAGCGTAAATCTTGGCTGGAATCTGGTATTCTTCTCTAACCAATGAGCGTTGTCCTGTAATACTCTTGAAGTGTAGGTTACATCTTTAAGAGTTAACCATTGACCAGTTTTGTTAGTGTAAATTGAAGCATTTTCTGGTCTTGTTAAGAATTCGATGAATTTCTTAGCTTCTTCTTGGTGTCTAGATTGATTGTTAACACCTAGCAAGAAGGTAGTAGTGTGAATACCTTCCCATACCATTTCGGACTCACTAACTGTAATTGGTGCCAATAAACCGATTTGCAGATTCGGATTTTGTTCTACTGCTTGAGCCATCATATAGGAGCCCATTGCCAGCATACCTGCTCTTTCTTGAGCAAAGATAGTGCCTGAAACACTCTGGGTGATACCTAATGGCTCTCTACCAAAGAAACCTCTGTCGTTTAACTCTTTAAACTGAGATAGAGTTTTTACCCACCAATCTTCAGTTATCTTGCGCTCGCCTGCTTGTACTTTTCTCCAAATATCTTCATCTGGCTCGTTGTTCATCATCATAGAGTTCATAAACTGTCCAGGACCGTTGTCTGCCGCTGGGAATACGATTGGGTATTCAACACCATTTTGCTTTAGGGCTTCACATAAAGCTAGGAATCCTTCCCAATCTCTAGGTACCTCTAAACCAAATTTTTCAAACATACCTTTGTTGTAAATTGGCTGATTGTATACTAGCTGAAATGGTAGACCGAACTGTTTTCCACCATCTTGCCCTGCTAAAATCAGATTTGGATAGAATCTGTCTACAAAGGACTCACCTGTAATATCCTTAATTAAATCAGCTTCACGAACTGCTGCGAAAGCTGCTCCAGGGAATACGGCAAATACATCACCAGAGTTACCACCGCGAAGCTTGGTTGTCAAGGTTGCTTCATATTCACGAGATGGAAATGCACTCATTTCAACTTTAATGTTAGGGTATTCTGTTTCGAATTTCTTAATGATTTCATTAAATGCTTCTGTGTCTTCTCCCCGCCAGTGAATAAAGCTAATAGTTACTTTGTCAGACTTTGTGTCTCCTCCTGTTTTAGCGCCCCCGCCACCACAAGCTGTTACCAACATGGCTACAATAAGCATCATAGCTACTAAAAGATAATTCTTTTTCCTCATTAGGCTTACCCCTCCCATTTTTTCGTAAATAAAATTGTTCTTTGTTAATCCACTTATCCCTATCCCCTAAATATGTTACCGGCAAACCTCCCTTCAACGCGATGTTTTATAAGAAGTTCAAGCAAACTGCGTTTGCCAGTTTTAATAAATAAATAATACCATTAGGTAATATTACAATATTATTTATTTATATTAATATTGTAAATAGCTTATAGGGTTTAGTCAATATCTATTTTTTAAATAATTTATACAATTTTAACAAAGCTTTCAAACAGCTCAGCGCAAGGGCTGCCTTTGCGATAAAATACAGGTATTTGCCCCAGTGGTGCCTCTACTTCATGCAGACCTTGGCCATACTGCTGTCCAGTCCACAGGTGTACCCACTGATCCTCTGGCAGATAAACCTTTCTAGTAGTAGCTCCCTCTTCATAGACTGGTGCCACATACAAATCTCTACCCAGTAGATACTCGTATTTTAGCCCAATCAGCTCCTTGTCCTGCTGGTAATGGATGTAGGGCATCCGCATGCAAGGTATACCCCTCTCAGCATTTTCCTTAACTACCGCTTGCATATAGGGCTTGAGAGCCACATAAATTTTACTCATCTTGGCAAAATGCTGTAGGGTCTCTTCATCCGAGTTAAACTGCCAGCTCTCATCAGGTCTATTGCCCTCGTGGGTGCGCATCACCGGTGTAAAGGCACTTAGCTCAGCCCAGCGCATAAACACTTCTTTAGTTCTGATGATCTCAAACAATGAGGTATATCCGCCGGTGTCTGAATGGGAGATACCGTAGCCACACATTCCCAGGGATAATGCAGCTGGAATAACCGAAGCCAGCCCATCATCCAAGCTCCAGTTAACTAATTGATCCCCGGCCCACATAATGGTGGAGTATCTGCTGGTACCAGTATAGCCTGCCCTGGTAAAGAAGGCTACCTGCCCTAGCTTGCCTGCCTCTTCCACCGCTTCCCGGTTGGCTTTAGCCCACATAGCCGGATACTTATTGTGATAGGATTCGGCGCTCTCTCCTGAGAAAAGCACTGCATCGGTGGGCAAATATTCACCAAAGTCAGCCATCCAGCCCGATAGCCCAATTCCAATCATATTTTCTTTGATTACTTCTTTAATCCAGGTCACTGCATCAGGGTTTGTTAAATCCACTATTCCTGCAGGGAAGGCTGTAACTACTACGTGATAATCTGATCCATCAGCCTTTTTAACCATGTATCCCTTTTGAGATGCTTCTTGATATAGCTCTCCTTCTATGTCTAAGAAACAGTTGATATATCCTAGGAATTTTACGTTTTCTTTTTCCAGCTCTTTAATTAGCTCTGGCAGATCGGGGTAAAAGTCTTTACTGTATTTCCAGTTCCAAAAGAGCTGCTTGCCAAACCAGGTGATCCTTCTTCCTTCCCAGTCTTGTGCCCAAAGGGCTGCAATTTCCACACCATGCTCCTTAGCTGATTCCAATTTCTTGCGCACTGCCTCGGTACCACCTTGTACCCCAAGCCATACTCCATTGTAGGTCCACTCAGGCAACTCGGGCTGCCTTCCCAGTAAATCTGTTAGAGCCTCTAGCACCTTTATCAGAGAATCTCGTTTATCTAAGATCAACTTTTCTGGGATAGCTCTCACGTAGAGCTGGTGATAGTCAGCTTTGCGGAAATCAAATTCCATGTAGTTGCTGTCTTCTACATGACAGTAGTAGTTTTCACTGGAAACAAAGGTGGGCTGGGGATAGTAGGTAGTATACCAATCTCCACCAGCTCTATGATCCACATCTGCATAGTAGGTGATAATGTCTTTTTTGTTCCGCCCTACCCCTTGTTCTGATACCCATAAAGGCACATTTTTCCCCCGTAGATTCAACTCGGAAAATTGCTCTCCGCAACCAAACACCCCTTCATCAGCTGCCGCCTTAACTCTAATCCAGCATCTGTTTAGTCCCGGGGTGTAGTCCTCAAAAATAACCTCTAGCCGATTATCTACCTCCACAAAGCAAAGGGTCAGATAAATTTGCCCTCCATAGGATAGCTTTACTCGCACCAGGTATTTTTTTTCTTCTATCAACTCAAATTCTGTCAGCAGTATCTTTTCATGAAGCTCTTCTTCTATTTCAAAGTTGCCATAAAACATCTCATAGGTAGCTGTTCCCTTCCCTACTGCTATTAAAGGCATGGCAGCAGTGTGCTCAAAAAACAGATGCCCTTTAAAATCAACCTCAAAGCTCTTATCTCTGTAACTAAACTTAATCATCCAACACCCTCCAATATAAGTATTATGTAACCATGTAATATTTTAATTAAGGGCAAGCCGATATAGTTTTATCGTCATGCCCTTGTACAGTAATTGTATTATCCTATTTTAAGTTAATTACTTTGCCAGTAAGTCTAGCGTAATCAGGAATTGGTTCACCAATTAAAGGCAGGCAGTAGTCGTAGAATTCCTTGGTGACAAAGTTGCCCTCTTTGTTGATAAAATGGGGTGGCATAAAGTTTTCTACGTTTGCCACTTTTTCTAAAGGAATTTTGCCCACGGTACACTTGTACTCAGGTCCTTCAGCTCGATCTAAAGTCACCATTAGGTCTGTTAAGCCCTCTGCAAAATATTTAATGGCAGCTGCTCCAGCCTGGAAGGCTTCCTCTACATCGGCCTTAGACGCCACAGAAGACATGGCTCGCTGAATTGTTCCTGGTCTATTGCATCTAGCCTTTAAGCCCAACTCCTTAGTAATCAGCTTGCTCAGGTATGCCCCAGGTCCATCGCTCAAGGAGATAGCCTTGTGACCAAAGGCATCTACTGCCGCATCCTTAGCACCAATAAACTCACCACTGGCATCGTGAATGCCTTCACTGATTATCACATAGCAATATCCCAGCATATCATGGACTACTTTGACATCCTTTAAAAACTGCTCCTCACTAAAGGTGCTTTCTGGCAGATATATCAAATGGGGTGCATCCGCTTCACAGCGCTTACCTAAAGCTGCTGCAGCTGCCAACCAGCCTGCATGTCGTCCCATTACTTCAAAGATCGCCACATCATCAAAGGTTTTCATCGCCTCTAGATCTCGGCCTGATTCAACGGTACTCAAGGCTACAAAGCGTGCTGCGCTGCCAAAGCCAGGGCAATGGTCAGTTACAGGTAGATCATTGTCAATAGTTTTAGGAACCCCTATAACCTGCATTTGATAGCCAGTATCCTGAGCCAGCTTGGATATTTTGTGGCAGGTATCCATACTGTCATTGCCACCAATATAGATAAAGTATCGGATGTTATTAGCCTTAAAAAGCTCTAGAATTTGCTGGTACTCCTCATCCTTAGTCAGCTTGTGACGACAGCTACCCAAGGCTGCTGCAGGAGTGTGCAATAGCTTTTCTACAAAATCTGCCGGTTCGTCAGTCAAATCAAATACTTCCTTTTTTAAAGCACCTTCAATTCCGTTCTTCATGCCATAGATTCTTTCAATCTCTGGCATCTTCTTGGCTTCACTGATAACCCCAGCCAAGCTAGCATTAATTACAGGAGTAGGGCCGCCCGATTGGCCAACCAGCAAGTTGCCTTTTAATTTCATTAACTAATCACTCCTATGCAAAGGTTTCTTTAATTATATGCAAATACTACACCAGGCCCTTCCAGCCTCTAGCAAAGAATTCTAATCTTTCCTGTACCATTTGGTTAACTGCTTCCTTACATGCTAATGGAATGCCTATCATATCATAGGCTTCGGGATTGACCTGGCTAGTTTCAATAAAGGCGTCAATATAGGTTTTCTTTACTTCTGTACCGATGTTTATCTTTTTAATGCCCATTTCCACCCCTCTGGCAAATTGTTCTTCGGTCAGCCCAGTACCACCATGTAGTACTAAAGGCACATTAGCTATGCCAGCAATCGTATTTAAGCGATCAAAATCCAGCTTGGGCTCACCCTTGTAAAGACCATGGGCATTGCCAAT
>CAYVRD010000040.1:11700-12809 GCA_964454195.1 uncultured Clostridia bacterium | reverse complement strand
CCTACGTACTCATTGCCTGGCTTATTTAATACAGGGGCTCCAATCATGGCAATTACTGGCAGCTGTTTTTCTTCAGCCCCGTTGATAATACCCTGGGCGCTATATAAATCGTAGGTACTAAAAGCACCTACCGCCCCATCGTGAATTTGGAGAATTTCTTTCAAAGTAACTAATGCCATTGTTCAACAACCTCCCTTTTATGTATATAATATTACAATATTTTATTTTTAACTATAAGCATAAGGTGTTTACCTTATGCTTATAGTTTAGCCTTAATAGGTTTAAATATTTATATAATATAAGTTCATTAATTATCCAGCAATACGCCTTCTCTAGCCTTAATTTCATTTCTATTCAACACGACCCGGTAGCTGTAGCGGTCTGAGCGATAAGAGTTTACAGATACCTCCATGGGGCGCCCATTGCTATAGGTTATGCGCTGCATAGTAAGCATTGGCGAGCCCACAGCTATCTCCAGGTGAGCTGCATCATTTTCATCTGCTACAGCAGCAGATATGATTTGGCTTGCTTCATCAAGAACAATCCCCAGCTCATTTTGCAGGATTTCGTACATCCCTCGTCCAATTAAATCCCGTTTGGCAATTTCTCTTCCTACTTCCAATGGCCAGAAACTGCGGACTAAAACTACTGGCATATCGTTCATTTTCTGCACCTTTTCAATGAGAAACAGCTTATTTACATCGCCGTATTCCTTCAACTCAGGGATTAGCTCAGTCATGTTCTCATCTACCTCTATCTCTTCAGCTCTTACAACTAGGGCAGATGGTTTCATTCCCTTGGCTTGAACCTCCTCGAAAAAACCGGTCAACCGTTGTAGTGTTTCCACCATTTTATCTTGAACATAGGTCCCCTTGCCTGGCTTCCTACTCAACCACCCATCCTTCACCAGCTCATAGATAGCCCGGCGCACAGTGGTACTGCTGACTTCGTATTTCTCCATCAGCTGCTTATCGGTGGGAAACAAATCACCCACCTTCCATTCTCCAGCCTCCAGTCGCTTACGCAGATCCTGAGTAATTTGATAATGTAACGGCACTGCAGTGTTTTCCAATCCTCTCACCTCCCCGGGGTATAAAGAAAACAATATT
>CAYVRD010000040.1:0-11600 GCA_964454195.1 uncultured Clostridia bacterium | reverse complement strand
TTCGGGAAAATACAAATACCTGCTGAAAGGGGTAGCTCAGCAGGTATTTGTCTCTATATAATGAGGGGAGTGATGGTAAACTAACTATACTATTGGAATTGTAGACGACGCCTTGGGCATGATGGTTGTTGTATATCCACTAGGAAGATGTTTCTCAGCTATTGCTATGGCTTCCTCCAAGCTGTTTGCTTTTTCCACCATCAACACTTTGGCCGTTTCATCGTCTATGCCTTCAGATACTAAGATAGTCCTAGCTTTATCTAAGGACCGAGCCCACAAAAAGGCCTTGTGAGCACCCATTTTAAAGGGCGTACGCCCAAAGCGATCAATCACCTCTTGAGGGGTGTTGTCTAACCGCATGGTCTCTTCAAATAAATTATCACCAACGCCTTCACTGCACTTGGCAATAAGGATTATTACGCCGCCCTCTTTCACCACCATGGCAGCGTGCTTAAGTGCCTTTTGGGCCTGGTACAGGTTTACATCCTTGGGATAACCCCCTTGGGATGCCACTACCAAGTCAGCAGCCTTAGCCTTTACCTGACAAACTTCTTTGGCGATAGCCACACCTTCTCGATGAGCTATTTGAAAATGACCTGTGACAGCCTTAACTACCTGCTTGTTGTTGTTGATTATTACATTGATAATAAAGTCCAGGCCAACCTTTTCAGCTATTTCCTCGATGTCTAGCCGGGCTGGATTATCTTCAATATTGCCTAATTCACAGCGACCGTCAGTGAGCATAGAATGATTAGCTTGAATCAGCTTTTCGCCACCTAAGCCAATAACTAATCCCTTAGCTCCACCACTAAATCCGATAAACTGATGGGGATCAATCATACCAACTACTATTCGAGCATCCGCTTCCAAATAGCGCTTATTGATCCAAATAGGTGTTTTGCGGCTTGACTCGCCTAAATACTCCAAGCTGGAGTCATCCTTAGCATCGTGGGAGAAAACCTGTACCCTTTTAATTACGTCTTCCCCTAAAAATTCTGCAAATCGCTCTTTTGGCATAGGAGGATGTAGTCCAGCACCTATCAAAATAGTTACCCTATCCATCTCTACGCCCTTTTTCTCTAACTCATCTAGCAAAATAGGCATTAGCATGCTGTTAGGCACCGCTCTAGTATTATCACATGTGACTATCACTATTTTTTTTGCGTCCTTAAAGTCTGCTATGCTTTTCCCGCCAAAGGGATTAGCTAGCCCCTCTCGGATAGCATCCTCTTCAGCCGAGCTACTCATAACCTCTCTGGGCCCAATCAGTGTGTAATTGGGGTATTTATCCTCTGGCCATATGAGGTAATCCTTGCCATAGGGCAGCTTAACCTGTGCCACAATTAATCACCACCTAGAAACCTAAAATAGAATACCTGTTGGAGTTTGCACCTTGAGGAAAACCTTAAAGGCTAAATACACAACTCCCACTACTATTGTTGCCATAACCGTTAAAGTTATGAGTGTTTTTGGATTAAACTTTTTCTCTCCACTCAACAAGTAGGTGGCAATTATTAGGAAGAAGAAACTGGTCACATAGAATCCTACTACGTCGACTAGCCAAATATAAAACCCTGCTCCAAAAATTGTGCCCATGATAACTACCCATCGGGTATCTTTAAAGGGCATTTTAACTTTGGCAGACTCCAGGGGTCTAAAGTGATTTTGAATTAATAGGAGCACGCTCAAAAATGCTAATACTGTGATTACTGTTTTAGGATAAAGGCCAGCATCACCCATAATATTTCCCGCTTCTCTGTAAAAGAAGAAGGAAAGTAACAAGCCTCCAATTCCCAAAAAGTAATTAATTTGTCTCATTGTCATAGCTATTATTTCCCCCTTCCTAGACTTTTGAGCCTTCAGCCTTCTTTTGAGCCTTTTTCATCAGCATTGGTGAAAACAGCGATAATAGAGCCATAACTATTAGCACCATGGAAATAGGTCTTAAGAAGAACACTGGAACTATTGATCCTTGAGCTTTAGACATAAGCATAGATTGGGCGAATCCAATTTCCGCAATTACACCTAGAATCAATCCCAGTACTAATGGGCCAGGTTCAATGTCCAATTTATTTAAGAAGAAACCAGCCACACCGCAAATCATCATTAACCACACATCACTCATACTATTTCTGATAGCATAAGAACCAATCACCGAAAGAACAATCACTACTGTGGTAATGTAGTGAGATGGCACCTTCAATACCTTTGATACTAGCCTCATCACCATAAAGCCAACAGGTAGCATGATTAGGTTGGCAATGATTAAACCAAAAATAAAGGTATAAGCTACTTGTCCAGTTTCAATGAACAGCTTTGGTCCAGGCTGCATACCGTGAATAAGCAATCCACCTAAAAGAACTGCAGCCACAGGACTTCCAGGAATACCTAAGGACATTAGAGGAATCAAGGATGAGCTTACCGTAGCGTTATTTGAGGATTCGGATGCAGCTACACCTTCAACAGCTCCCGTGCCAAACTTCTCCGGGTTTTTAGACCAGCGCTTAGTTTCGTTGTAAGCCATAAAAGATGCAATGTTACCACCGGCGCCAGGCAAAATTCCTACGATAGAGCCAATGATTGAAGATCTGAATATATTTACTTTATTTGTCTTTAACAAGGTCATACCAATGCGCTGGAAAACTCCAGGGCTAGCTTTATAGTTGGTAATGTACTTGTTGTTTTCATCGATAAGGGTCAAAACTTGAGCGAAGGAAAAGAATCCTATCATGGCAGGAATTAAGGTAATGCCTTCAATTAATTGGGGAACACCAAAGGTAAATCTGGCCCAACCAGTAACAGGGTCAATACCTATTGTAGCTAACTTTAAGCCAACAAATCCAGCAATTAAACCTTTAATCATGTTTCCACTGGAAAGAGTGCTAATAATAGTTAAACCAAAAACCGCCATCCAGAAATATTCTGGAGAACCAAATTTCAGAGATGCAATAGCTAGTGGTTGGGTAAAAAACAGCAAGGGAATTGTTCCCACTATACCACCGATAACAGAAGCAATTAGTGCAGTTGTTAAGGCATCATCGGCTTTACCCTGCTTAGTTAAAGGATAGCCGTCAAAGGTAGTACACACCGCCGAGGGA
The DNA here is from genome assembly GCA_964454195.1 of uncultured Clostridia bacterium. Classification (GTDB taxonomy): domain Bacteria; phylum Bacillota; class Desulfitisporia; order Desulfitisporales; family JAWSUQ01; genus CAYVRD01. Next base: position 8,502 of record CAYVRD010000040.1, on the reverse strand, counting down.
GTACCTGGAGTATTTATTAAAATTGCCGAGTTGGCACCACCGTAAATAGCACCACAATACATAGCACCTAGCATTAACAAGCCAGTTGCTGGCTCCATACCAAAAGTTAAAGGAACTAACAGGGCCACGCCCATTGTTGCTGTCAAACCCGGCAAAGTACCGATTATAATACCTCCCGCCATAGCTAGAGCCATAATAATCAAATTTTGCGGTTCAAAAGCATGCTGAAGACCGTAAAAAAAATCTGGTCCAAACATTTAGCCACTCCTTTCTCCTATGCCTTTCCATTGCTGTTAAGGAAGGGCAGGCCAAAAGCTCTCTTTTGGCCTGCTCCAGTTGTCATTCAACTGCTATTTCTTCAATAAACCGTGTTTCTCTAATAGCACTTTTGCTCTTTCAGAAGCTTCTTTAACTCTTAACTCAACCTCTGGTCCATCTAAATACTCAGCAGGTTGTCCAATTCTTTCCATATCTGCTAAATACTCTGGGTTTGTAGCAATGTTTCTGAAGCCTTCTCTTAATCTGTCAACAATTTCTTGTGGAGTTCCTGCAGGAACGGCAAACAATCTAGTAATACCAGATACTAAATCAACACCTTGCTCCTTAAATGTTGGCCATTCTGGAGCCATAGCATGTCTCTCAGGCTCAGCAATAGCGATTACTCGGATGTTTTCTTGGTCTCTCATCACGTCATTTAGGTTGCCCATGATCACATCTACGTGTCCACCTAGTAAAGCAGCAATTTGATCTGCAGCACCAGTATAAGGAATTAATGTGAAGTTAGTGTCTGTTAAATCCATGAACTCAAGGGATGCAATATGGTGTCCAGAAAGAGTACCCACGTTGCCCATTGTCAATCTACCAGGGTTGTCTTTTGCTCTAGCGATTAGGTCCTGTAAGTCTGTGATTGGACTCTTTGTTTGTACTGCCAAAACTTGAGGATCGTTTACTACCTGAGCAATATACTCAAAGCTATCAATATCAAATTGAGTAGGCTGAGCTAATGGCTGAAGAACAATGTGAGGAACGTTCAAGCCACCGATAGTGTATCCATCTGGCCTTGACTTAGCAAGCTCACCAAAGCCTACCGCACCACCAGCACCAGTCTTGTATTGGAAAATCAAGTTAGCGCCAAACTCATCTTTAAAGTATTTTTCTACAATTCGAGCTTGAACGTCACTGGAGCCACCTGCTGAAAAGGCAATAATCATGTTGATGTCTTTAGTTGGGTAGTCAAGAGCAGGTTTTGCATCTCCTCCACCACTGGGCGCAGCAGGTTGTTTGTTTCCGCCGCAGCCTACAGCTACCAATGAAACAGCTAAGACAAGAACAAGCAATACTAATAACGATTTCTTCTTCATGTTTTTCCCCCTCAAAAATGTTTTTTATTTACTAAACCCGGTTTCCCGGAGAATAGCCTTGATTAAAAATCCTTAGATGCTTAGACCAACCCGGTGAATAGCGAAACCGGTAGTCTCCTTTAGGATTTCACACTTAGTTAGCTTGCCTGACATTACCTCTAATACCTCATTGTAGATTAGCTCGCCCGCTTCTTCCAGGCTCACCTTTCCTGCCAGGATGCCACTTAGATCCATGTCTACTGTATCCTGCATCGCTTTATAGGAGTTGACGTTGCCAGTAATCTTAATTGTCGGCATCAGCGGATGGGCTATTGTATGTCCACCACCGGTGGAGAATACTAGCACCTGGGCTCCTGCTGCTGCTATACCTGTGATAGACTCGGCTCCGTGACCTGGTGTATTCATCATGTATAAGCCAGAATCCTTCTTAGGAATTTCTCCGTAGCCGATTACGTCCATAATGGTTGCTGAGCCGCCTTTCTTAGCTCCACCTAAGGACTTTTCTTCGATGGTGCTCAAGCCTCCAGCGATGTTGTCTCCTGTTGGCTGGGACCCTCTAATGTCCTCGCCTGTTGCCAAGATGCGCTGCTCGTATTTAGCTATTTCATCCCAGATCTTGTCTGCTACTTCTTTGTTTATTGCCTTTGATGCTAACCACTCTTCCGCTCCCATCAATTCAGGGAACTCTGCTAGGATGGAGCGTCCACCTTCTCGGATGATTCGGTCGGAGCAGAATCCTAGGGCTGGGTTTGATGCCAGACCTGAGCTGGTGTCGGAGGTTCCACAGTTTAAACCAAATAGCAGCTGGGAAATGTCTGCTTCTTCTCTTTTTTGGGTTGATAAAAATCTTACCATATTCATAGCTTTTCTAGTGGCGTCTGCTACTGCATTAATTGCTCCGCCTACTGAGCGAATATTCACTGTCTCTACTGGGATACCAGCATTTTTGGTGATGTATTCGGCCATATCGTCAATGTTACATAGGTCTTCTCTAAAGTGGTCTACGATCACCACGCCACCTACGTTGGGATGAGCTCCCATTTTACACAAAATGTCAAAGGTCATTTTTAGGTCGGATTTGGTTTGGCATCTTCCCAGGTGATGCACGATGGGAATCGCTCCGTAAATTGAGTTAGCTACTCTTTCTACTACGCTGTTGGCGTATACTGTTGCTGATAAAATTAGAATGTGGTTACGCACTCCTACGTTGCCGTTTGGTCTTACATATCCTAAAAACTTGCTCATTTATTTTTCCCCCTTTGCTGCCAAATCTCCCCGGCCTCGCACCGGCTCGATGTTGTGAATGTGTACATGATCGCCCACGTTGATGTCTTCCATTGCTTTTCCTAAGCTGGCATTGTACTTAAGTATGGTTTCGCCCTTTTTAATCGGCCTGATTGCTACCTTGTGTCCGTAAATAATCTTTTGGTTCACCTTGATTTCTAATACTTCATCTCCTGCTTCTACTCGAATCACTGTTCCCGGCTCAATCTCTGGGCCAAGAATTGTTGCCACGTTGTCTCTAGGGTCTATCACCCATGCAATTTTTGTTTCCAATGACACTTCCTCCTTAGATTCACGAACAAATTTTTAACAAAGTACCACCTAATCTTCAACACGTGGTAGGTGGTAAGTGGTCATACCTCTTACCTTTGCTGATATTTATTCTACGTTATTCGAATAATTCCTGCAACATTTTTTTAATTTTTTAAAACTTTTCTTGAACCATATAAGGAAAAGCTTTTATCTGGGCGGTGTACATAGTAAAAGCCTGTTGAAAAAATACTTTCCCAACAGGCTTAGATTTTAGCCAGTTTCTTGGCTCCGGTGTATGTTGTATAATACATCTCTTTCTACCGCATTCAGGTGATTTAGCATAGTTGCTTTTGCTCGCTCAGTGTCTCCCATGTAAATGGCCTGGGCCACTTCCTCGTGCTCCGACAAGGATCTGTGAGGTCTGCTGGGCACTTGCATAGCCTGAAATCTGCTATCCCCCAGCAAATCCAACAAGCTGTACATGACGTCAATTAGCACGCTGTTATTGGTAGCAATGGCAAGAGTATTGTGAAAGACGCTGTCGTGTTCAGCCAAAATAGACAAATCCTCTTGATTTCCCTTAATTTTAGCTCTAGTAGCTAGAACGATATCTATCAGCATTTGTTTCTGGTCACTTGTTCCATGTTCAGCAGCCCAAGATGCCGCCTGCACCTCTAATACTTTTCGAATAGCAAACAGCTCGGCAATTTTAGTCTTGTCGATAAACAAATGATCCACAAATTTGCGCACATAGGTATCCTGTTCCTGTTCAGCAATAAATACACCCTGCCCATGCTTTATAGTTACCAAGCCACTAGCTGCCAACAGCTTCAGTGCCTCCCTCAAGGAGGTGCGACTCACGCCCAGCATTTCTGCCAAATCCCGTTCACTAGGCAGCCTGTCACCAGGCTTTAGCTTGCCTTGGACAATAGCAGTCTTTAGCTCCGTCACCACTCGTTGGTAGATGCTTTCAGATTTTTGATTTATAGGCTTAAACAAAATATATCCCCCACCCTCTAATCACCTTGACTAAATTACTCCTGGAGACATTTTAACGAGAAATTTAGATGCTTAGACCAACCCGGTGAATAGCGAAGCCGGTAGTCTCTTTTAGGATTTCACACTTAGTCAGCTTGCCTGACATTACCTCTAATACCTCGTTGTAGATTAGCTCGCCCGCTTCTTCCAGGCTCACCTTTCCTGCCAGGATGCCACTTAGATCCATGTCTACTGTATCCTGCATCGCTTTATAGGAGTTGACGTTGCCAGTAATCTTAATTGTCGGCATCAGCGGATGGGCTATTGTATGTCCACCACCGGTGGAGAATACTAGCACCTGGGCTCCTGCTGCTGCTATACCTGTGATAGACTCGGCTCCGTGACCTGGTGTATTCATCATGTATAAGCCAGAATCCTTCTTAGGAATTTCTCCGTAGCCGATTACGTCCATAATGGTTGCTGAGCCGCCTTTCTTAGCTCCACCTAAGGACTTTTCTTCGATGGTGCTCAAGCCTCCAGCGATGTTGTCTCCTGTTGGCTGGGACCCTCTAATGTCCTCGCCTGTTGCCAAGATGCGCTGCTCGTATTTAGCTATTTCATCCCAGATCTTGTCTGCTACTTCTTTGTTTATTGCCTTTGATGCTAACCACTCTTCCGCTCCCATCAATTCAGGGAACTCTGCTAGGATGGAGCGTCCACCTTCTCGGATGATTCGGTCGGAGCAGAATCCTAGGGCTGGGTTTGATGCCAGACCTGAGCTGGTGTCGGAGGTTCCACAGTTTAAACCAAATAGCAGCTGGGAAATGTCTGCTTCTTCTCTTTTTTGGGTTGATAAAAATCTTACCATATTCATAGCTTTTCTAGTGGCGTCTGCTACTGCATTAATTGCTCCGCCTACTGAGCGAATATTCACTGTCTCTACTGGGATACCAGCATTTTTGGTGATGTATTCGGCCATATCGTCAATGTTACATAGGTCTTCTCTAAAGTGGTCTACGATCACCACGCCACCTACGTTGGGATGAGCTCCCATTTTACACAAAATGTCAAAGGTCATTTTTAGGTCGGATTTGGTTTGGCATCTTCCCAGGTGATGCACGATGGGAATCGCTCCGTAAATTGAGTTAGCTACTCTTTCTACTACGCTGTTGGCGTATACTGTTGCTGATAAAATTAGAATGTGGTTACGCACTCCTACGTTGCCGTTTGGTCTTACATATCCTAAAAACTTGCTCATTTATTTTTCCCCCTTTGCTGCCAAATCTCCCCGGCCTCGCACCGGCTCGATGTTGTGAATGTGTACATGATCGCCCACGTTGATGTCTTCCATTGCTTTTCCTAAGCTGGCATTGTACTTAAGTATGGTTTCGCCCTTTTTAATCGGCCTGATTGCTACCTTGTGTCCGTAAATAATCTTTTGGTTCACCTTGATTTCTAATACTTCATCTCCTGCTTCTACTCGAATCACTGTTCCCGGCTCAATCTCTGGGCCAAGAATTGTTGCCACGTTGTCTCTAGGGTCTATCACCCATGCAATTTTTGTTTCCAATGACACTTCCTCCTTAAATGTTTTAATTTTTTTATGTATTAAAATACAAGCAAGTGGTAGGTGGTAAGTGGTCATACCTCTTACCTCAGTAAAACATGTTTTCTACATATGTTTACAAATTCCTGCTAGGTACTAAAAAATTAATTCCGTACCACTTATATTTATTATTTCAAAGCTGGCCGTTTTTATAAGCCTTTTTAATATAGAATAAAAAAATAGTTTCCAGTTATATATATAACTGGAAACTATAGCTGATTTTTTAATACCTTCTCCTTCTAGAGCCACTAGCTATTCCCATTTCATCCCTGTACTTAGCTACAGTCCTACGAGATATTCTAATGCCTCGCTCCTTTTGCAGCATGTCGGCGATGCTTTGATCACTGTGGGGGTTTTGGGGGTTCTCCTGATTGATAATCTCTTCAATAACCTTCTTGATAGTTTCAGATGAGGTCATTTCACCACCAGCGCTTTTGAGACCAGTGCTAAAAAAGTAGCGGAGCTCAAACACACCCTGGGGTGTCTGAATATATTTGTTAGATGTGGCTCTACTAACTGTAGATTCATGCATGCCAATAATTTCTGCCACGTGTTTCAGATTCATAGGCTTTAAAAATTGAATTCCCCTGTCTAAGAAATCTTTTTGTAGCTTAACAATAGTGTCAGCCACTTTATAAAGAGTCAATCGTCTCTGCTCGATACTTTTGATTAGCCAGACAGCCGAATTTAACTTATTTTCTACAAACTCTCGCGCCTGCTGATCAGCCACATCCTTGTTTAGCATGGAGCGATAAAGGTTACTTATCTCCAGTCTGGGAGTTGCTGTGTCATTGACTATAACCACATAGTGACCATCAACCCTTTCCACCACTATATCTGGTATAATATAGTTGATCTCCTGTCCTGAAGGGGAAAAGCTTCTGCCAGGCTTAGGATCTAGGGTTTTGATGATATCTGCATATCTCTGAATCTCTGCTGGCGACATACCAAAGTAGCTAGATAATTTGTGAAGTCTACCCGCCGCCAAATCCTCTAAGTGTTTATGGATTAACTTTTCTAAAACCAAGTCCCTAATACCTTGTTGCTCCAGCTGGATTAACAAACACTCAGGCAAATCTCTAGCCCCAACCCCAGCAGGCTCAAAGCTCTGGATTTTAGATAAAGCTTCTTTTGCCTGATCTAGGTGAACACCAGTAGCTTGGGCAACCTCTTCTATAGGTACACAAAGGTAGCCTTGGTCGTTAATATTGCCAATGATATATTCTCCTGCCTTTTGTTCCCCTTCCTTTGTCACTACCAAGCTAAGCTGATTTAGCAGGTATTCCTGCAGGGTAGGTGCTTTTGTAAGAAAGTTTTCGTAAGAAATTTCCTCGCTTACTTCTCCCAGTCCTCTAGTACCCGAGCTTATGTCTCGATCATTAAAGTACTCCTGCCAATCTATATCGAACTTTTCCTCTTCCTTCTTCTCAGTATTTTCTAATTTATTATCTTCTCGGTTGTCATTGCTATGATCATAGACTTCAAGTAAGGGGTTTTCTAAGATTTCTTGTTCTACATATTCCGACAACTCTTGGGCAGACATCTGTAATACTGTAATTGCTTGACGCAATTCAGGGGTCATGATTAGCTTTTGGGTTTGCTCCAAGCTCAAACCAAATCCCAGTTTCATCTGTTCCACTCCTTAAGGTTTGTCGCGTAAATTCTACCTGTTAGTATTATTTTATTAATTCGTCGCAGTTTTAAGATTTCCTGCACCGGCGCCAGTAGTATATCTTATGCAATATTAAACAGTTAATAACCTGGCTGCCTGGTCATTTTTCTCCATTTGCTACTAACAAATATACCCAGTGCTGTTGAGAGACCTATGGTAAATACCATAACCCTTTCCCATTGCTGGGGATGAGGTAAATAGGGGTGTAGGCCTATCCAGTAATCCATAAAGTCATTGATGTACATCCAAAGCCAGACCAGCACCCCCTGTTGGGCTGTGAAAAATAGCTGGCGAATAAATATAAGGCCTTCTGCCGCCATTCCTAAGTGGGACAGCCATAGAAGTCCATCTATAAGGTTAATAGTCCCTCCTAAAAGCCAGTAATCGGTCAAAACATAGGCTGCCCAGACCCCATATTTGATGACACTGACACAGGCTAGCAATTCCAGTAAAGGGTGGGACTTTTTCATTAACAGCAGGATTAGCATGACGGAAAAGAAAATAGTGCTCAAGGGGCTATCGGGTACAAAGGGCCAGTAATACCAAGGGGTAGCTTGAAGGTGTTCCTTATACCACAAAAAACCTACCCATGAGCCAGGTAGGTTTATAGCCAGCAATATCTTTAAATAAATGGGCCTCCTGGGGTTCTGATAAAAATCCTGCCATTTAGCTGCTAATATCTCCACTTTAAGCTAGCCTCCTCTATGGGAATAGCAGGTACACCTAATGCTAAAACTCCCGGTGGAATATCCTTGGTAACTACAGCTCCAGCTCCAATTATAGCTCCATCACCAATAACTACTCCAGGCAAAATAGTACTATTTGCCCCGATGAGTACATTTGCTCCTATTTCTACCGGGCCTGTCCTAAATTGATCTATCAGGTATTCATGGGTCAATATGGTACAGTTGTACCCTAGAGTTGTGTTTTCTCCTATGGAAATCATTTCCGGGTGAAAAATGTCCACCATTGCCATTAAACCAAAGGCCACCCGGTTCCCTAGCTGCATACCTAGCAGATGCTTATACATCCAGCTCTTTAAAGACAAAAAAGGACAATACCTGCCCAGCTGAATGACCAAAAAATTTTTGATTGTCCGCCAAAACCCACTCTGCTGAGGCCAGCTATACATGGCTGGCTTTTTGTCCTTAAACCATACTACCGACAGCCTTCTCAAATATACCACTCCTTCCATTTTCATATATTTACTATTTTTTCTTTTCCAGCTCCTGAGCCATTTTTTCCAGCTTGCGCATGCGATGGTTTATAGCTGATTTGCTGATAGGAGGCTCACACAGCTCCCCCAGCTCCTTTAAACTAGTATCCGGATATTTTAAACGCAGCTGAGC
>CAYVRD010000039.1:0-18925 GCA_964454195.1 uncultured Clostridia bacterium | reverse complement strand
ATTACATACGAGAGGAGCCATTATATGACAGTGAAAATTGGTATTAATGGATTTGGACGAATCGGCCGCTTAGTTATGCGTGCTGCTTTGGAAAAGGAGGGGGTGGAAGTAGTTGCTATCAATGACTTGGGTGATGCTACTACCAACGCTCATCTTTATAAGTACGATACCATCCACGGCGTTTATCCTGGTGATGTAAAGGCAGTAGAAGGAGAGATGGTGGTTGACGGCAAGAGAATAAAGGTGCTGGCAGAGCGAGATCCAGCAAACCTGCCCTGGAGAGAGCTGGGTGTAGATGTGGTTGTGGAATCTACTGGCTTGTTTACTAAGGCAGATAAGGCAGCAGCCCACATCAAGGCAGGAGCAAGAAAAGTCCTGATATCTGCACCCGCCCAAGGTGAGGACATCACCATTGTCATGGGAGTAAATGAGGAAAACTACGACCCTGCTAACCACCACATCATATCTAACGCTTCATGTACCACCAACTGTCTAGCTCCTGTGGCTAAAGTGCTGGATGAAAAATTCGGCATTGTCAAAGGTCTGATGACCACTGTTCACTCATACACCAACGATCAAAGAATCTTAGACCAAGCCCACAAGGATTTGCGTCGGGCGCGAGCTGCTGCTGAGTCCATTATACCTACAACTACTGGTGCAGCAAAAGCAGTTGCGCTAGTTTTACCCCAGCTTAAGGGAAAGCTAAACGGCTTTGCCATGCGAGTGCCTACCTCTAATGTATCTGTAGTAGATTTGGTAGTAGAGGTTACCAAGGAGACATCAGTAGAGGAAGTAAATGACGCTTTGCGCCAAGCATCAGCTCAAATTCCCGACTTCTTAGGCTTTTCCGAGCTACCTCTAGTTTCCAAGGACTACAATGGGGATAGTCGCTCATCTATCGTAGACGGCTTGTCAACCATGGTCATGGATGGCAACATGGTCAAGGTTATATCCTGGTACGACAATGAGTGGGGCTATTCAAATCGAGTAGTAGATTTGATAGATTATATGATAAAGCGAGGTCTGTAAAATATGACAAAGCGATCTGTTCAGGATATAGCTGTAGCTGGAAAAAAGGTTTTTGTCCGGGTAGACTTTAACGTGCCATTAGACGAGAATCGTCAGATTACTGACGATACTAGAATTAGAGCTGCTCTGCCCACAATTAACTACCTGCGGGAGCAGGGGGCTATCACAATTTTGGCCTCCCATTTAGGCAGACCTAAGGGCAAGGTAAAGGATGAATTTCGTCTAGACCCCATTAGTCAACGCTTGGCAGAGCTACTACATACAGAGGTGATAAAGGCCGACGACTGCATAGGTCCAACAGTAGAGGAAGCTATCGCCAATATGCAGGGTGGCCAGGTGCTTCTTTTGGAAAACGTGCGTTTTTACGGGGAGGAAGAAAAAAATGATCCTGAGTTTGCCAAAAAGCTAGCGGCGCTGGCAGATATTTTCGTAAATGATGCCTTTGGCGCTGCTCATCGGGCCCACGCTTCCACGGCTGGCATTGCCGACTACCTACCTAGTGTAGCTGGCTTTCTAGTAGAGAAGGAGGTTGCCATCATGGGCAAGGCTCTAAGCAATCCGGCGCGACCTTTTGTAGCAATAATTGGCGGAGCTAAGGTGTCGGATAAGATTGGAGTTATTGAAAATCTGTTAGGAAAGGTGAACACTCTAATAATCGGTGGCGGCATGGCCAACACCTTTTTAAAGGCCAAGGGCTTTGAAATGGGCAAATCCTTGGTGGAGGAAGATAAACTAGAGCTGGCCAATAGCCTGATAGAAAAGGCAGTGGCTCGAGGTGTAGACCTGCTGTTACCAGAGGACCTGGTGGTGGCTGCTGAATTTAAGGCAGATGCAGAGCATAAGCAGGTTGCGGTAAATCAGGTTCCAGCAGATTGGATGGCTTTAGATGTAGGGGAAAGAAGTGCCCAGCTATTTGCTCAAAAGGTTAGCGAAGCCAAAACAGTGGTGTGGAACGGCCCTATGGGAGTATTTGAAATGGAGGCCTTTAGCAATGGTACTAATCAAGTAGCTACTGCTTTAGCCAATTCAGATGCCATATCTATTGTAGGTGGTGGAGACTCGGTGGCCGCTGTAGAAAAAATGGGTGTAGCAGACAAGATTACTCACATTTCAACAGGTGGGGGAGCATCGCTAGAATTTTTAGAGGGCAAGGTGTTACCAGGCATTGATGTGCTGGCCAATAAAGAGTAGGAGTTGATAAGCAAATGAGAAAACCGGTTATAGCAGGAAACTGGAAAATGAATATGAATTATGATGATGCGGTAAAGTACGGTGTAGCTATACGTAAGCTGTGTAGTGGAGTGACAAACGTAGAGATAATAGTTTGTCCCCCCTCTCTCTATATAGAATCCTTTGTATTGATAGCTAATAAGACTAACATCAGCGTAGGTGCTCAAAATATCTACTGGGAGGATAAAGGTGCTTATACCGGGGAGATATCAGCACCCATGCTAGCTGATTTGGGTTGTTTTTATGTGATTATCGGACACTCAGAGCGCCGTCAATTTTTTAACGAGACCGATGAGACTGTAAATAAAAAGGTAAAGTCAGCTCTTAAGGCTGGCATTGTACCTATTATGTGTGTAGGTGAGTCCTTAGAGCAGAGGGAAGCTAATGAGACCAATACTGTTGTACGGGAGCAGCTGACCAAGGGCTTAGCAGATCTAACTGGTGACCAAGCCGCCAAGGTAATTATCGCTTATGAGCCAATCTGGGCTATAGGCACCGGCAAGACCGCTACCTCTGCCCAGGCGGAAGAAGTTTGCGCTTATATCCGACAAGAGCTGGCGCAGCAGTTTTCTGATGCTGTGGCGGAAGAGGTTATTATTCAATATGGTGGTAGTGTCAAGCCTGACAACATCAAAGAGCTGATGGAACAGCCAAATATTGATGGCGCCCTGGTAGGTGGAGCTAGCTTAGATGCTGAGAGCTTTGCTGCCATTGTCAAATACGAGGAGGCTTAAAATTGAAGGCACCAGTTATGCTAATGATACTAGACGGATTTGGACTAGGAAGCCCTGATCCAGGCAACGCAATAGAGCTAGCAAAGAAGCCAGTTTTTGATAAGCTGTGGCATAAGTATCCCACCACCATGCTGCATACATCGGGGGAGAGAGTAGGACTGCCCAATGGCCAGATGGGAAACTCGGAGGTAGGTCATTTAAATTTAGGCTCGGGTAGAGTAGTTTATCAGGAATTTACGCGCATTACAAAAGCGGTTGAGACAGGGGATATCTTTAGAAATCAGGAGCTGTTGAAGGTAATTCACCAGGTAAGGGCAAAGGGCACAGCTCTGCATCTGTTGGGATTAGTTTCTGACGGAGGGGTACATAGCCATATGGAGCATCTGTACGCTCTCTTGGCTATGGCCAAACAAGAAGGCTTGACCAGAGTTTACATCCATGCCTTCTTAGATGGCCGGGATGTTCCACCAGCCAGTGGACTACAATATATTAAAGAGCTGGAAGAGAAATGCAAAAACCTAGGAATAGGCCAAATTGCCACAGTTATGGGGCGCTATTGGGGTATGGATCGGGATAAGCGCTGGGAGCGGACGGCCAAAGCCTATAACGCCATGGCTTTAGGAGAAGGTATTAAAGCTACTATGGCTGTCATGGCTGTTGAGCAATCCTATGATATGAAGGTAACCGATGAATTTGTGGAGCCATCAGTAGTAGTAGATAAGGATGGTCAACCGGTGGGCATGGTTCAGTCCGGCGATGGAATGATCCACTTTAATTTCCGTTCCGACAGGGCGCGTCAAACTACTAGGGCCTTTGTTGATCAAGATTTTATTGGTTTCGAAAGAGCAGGTGGCAAAATAGATGTGTCTTACTGCTGCCTTACCCAATATGATGCCACAATCCAAGCGCCCATAGCCTTTCCGCCTCAAAACCTAGACAATACCTTGGGACAGGTGCTAAGTGCCAATGGACTCAAGCAGCTGCGTATAGCGGAAACAGAAAAATATGCCCATGTAACCTTTTTCTTCAACGGCGGAGTAGAGGTGCCGAACCAGGGAGAGGATCGCATCCTGATTGACTCCCCTAAGGTGGCCACCTACAACATGCAGCCAGAAATGAGTGCGGGAGAGGTTACTGAGCAGGTATTAGACCAGCTGGATAAGCATATTTATGATGTTATTATCCTCAACTATGCCAATCCAGATATGGTTGGTCATACGGGGGATTTGCCCGCGGCAATTAAGGCTATAGAGTTTGTAGATCTATGTGTGGGCAAGGTGGTAGATAAAATGCTAGCTCTTAATGGACATGTGCTGTTGACGTCAGATCATGGCAACGCAGAGCAGATGACCGATGACGAAAACAAGCCTCATACGGCCCATACCAATAATCTAGTTCCATTTATATTAATCAGCAACACCTATGACAAGGTTCAGCTGATGAGCAATAAAGCTTTGGAAGACGTGGCACCTACAATATTGGATATATTAAGCATTCCTAAGCCTGAGGAAATGACAGGCAACAGCTTGATCAAAGGATAATGCTTAATGCTAGCCCATATGTTTTAAATACTAAAAATATGGTTAAACTAGCTGTATGGTAAAATAAGTTGTCTTTTTAGAGGCGAAGTGCTAAAATATAAAGGTATTGAAAGCAAACAGGAGGTGTAAAGGTTGAAAACGTTTTTAATAGTTATTCAAGTACTAATTTCCCTAGGACTGATTGCAACTGTATTGCTGCAGTCTGGCAAGAGTGCTGGACTTTCTGGGGCAATTGGCGGCGGCGCCGAGCAGTTTTTTGGCAAGAAAAAAGGCATGGATGAAATGCTAAGTAAAGCTACTACTGTTCTAGCTGTCTGTTTTTTATCGGTAACACTTTTAGCCTCTTTAATCTAACCAGGTAAAAATAATTCTCTGGCACTTGGGTTAGCTTACAACCCAGTGCTAAGAGATTATTATTTTATAATTAAAAAGGGGGAAAGTACTTATGGATTTAAGGTTAATTGCTCCAGTTGCAGGAATCCTAGCACTATTATTTGCCTATTTTTTAGCAAGAAAAGTAGACAATATGGATGCAGGAAACGCAACGATGCAGGATATAGCAGCCGCTATTTCCGAGGGAGCTATGGCTTTCTTGAACAGACAGTATAGAACATTGGCAATTTTCGTAGTTGTTTTGGCAATTATTATCTTTATTGCTGGCAAGTTGACACCAGGAGCAGATAGTTTGCAGCCTATGACGGCACTAGCCTTCATCTTTGGTGCTCTTGCATCGGGCTTAGCTGGATTTTTTGGAATGAAGGTAGCTACAAAAGCCAACGTTCGCACAGCTAATGCAGCCCAATCCAGTGCTAATGCCGCTTTAGGAGTGGCCTTCTCTGGAGGAGCAGTAATGGGAATGTCAGTGGTAGGCTTAGGTCTTCTTGGCTTAGGAATTGTTAACATTCTGTTCGATGATCCCCAAGTAATAAATGGATTTGCATTAGGTGCTAGTTCCATTGCCCTTTTTGCTCGTGTTGGTGGTGGGATTTACACTAAAGCTGCCGACGTTGGTGCGGACCTGGTTGGTAAGGTTGAAGCTGGTATACCAGAGGATGACCCAAGAAATCCTGCAGTTATTGCTGATAACGTGGGTGACAATGTGGGTGACGTGGCTGGTATGGGTGCTGACCTTTTCGAATCTTTTGTTGGTTCAATTATTGCAGCCATTGCTTTAGCTGCTGCTTTAAATATTCAAAATGGAAGCTTAGTTCCCCTAATGATTGCTGCCTCAGGTATAGTGGCTTCAATCATCGGTACCTTCTTTGTTAAGACTGACGAAGGTGCTAATGCCCAGAAGGCATTGAGCATGGGAACACTCGTTGCGACAGTTCTTACTATTGTGGCTACATATTTTATTACAACTTCATTTTTACCAGCTGAGGGAGCAGTAACCGGCATGGGTGTATTCTTTGCTACTATTGCTGGTTTGTTAGCTGGTCTTTCAATTGGTAAGCTGACCGAGTATTACACCTCCGGTGACTATGGTCCAGTAAAGGAAATTGCTAAGGCTTCCCAAACTGGTTCAGCTACAAACATGATTGCTGGTGTGGCTATCGGTATGCTTAGTACAGTGGGACCAATCCTTGTTATTGTGGCAGCTATTTTGATTGCCTTTAACTTTGCTGGTCTATATGGAATTGCTTTAGCTGCAGTAGGGATGCTGGCTACTACTGGTATGACAGTAGCGGTAGACGCCTACGGACCAATTGCTGACAACGCAGGTGGTATTGCCGAGATGGCTCATTTAGATCCAAAAGTTCGCAAGATTACTGATGCACTAGACGCTGTTGGCAACACTACAGCTGCTATTGGAAAAGGCTTTGCCATTGGCTCTGCAGCTTTAACTGCTTTGGCCCTTTTCTCAGCCTATACTCAAGCAGCTGGCATTGCTGTAATTGACATTACTACGCCTACTGTTGTGGCGGGATTGTTTATCGGTGGTATGCTACCCTTCCTATTCTCAGCTTTGACAATGCAAGCGGTTGGGCGAGCAGCCTATGATATGATTGAAGAGGTTCGCCGTCAGTTCAAGTCTATCCCTGGTCTAATGGAAGGAAAGGCAAAGCCTGATTATGCCAACTGTGTTAGCATCAGTACTGCTGCTGCTCTCCGTGAAATGGTGATTCCTGGTGTGTTGGCAGTTGCTGCTCCAATTGCTGTAGGATTACTGATTGGCAAAGAAGCGCTAGGTGGTATGCTGGCAGGAGCCCTAGTCTCTGGATTCCTTCTGGCGATCATGATGGCTAACGCCGGTGGTGCTTGGGATAACGCTAAGAAGTACATTGAAACAGGACAGTATGGCGGCAAAGGCTCTCCTGCCCACGCAGCGGCTGTTTCTGGTGATACTGTAGGTGACCCATTTAAAGATACCTCTGGTCCATCAATCAATATCCTTATTAAGCTGATGACAGTTGTGTCCTTAGTATTTGCACCTCTATTTATGTAATTGGAAATAAAATTCAAACCTAAAAAGTGTTGGATGAATTTTCATCCAACACTTTTTCTCATACCTTAACAGAATGTATAAGTCTGTGGGGCATAAGTTTTCATTAGGCAAGTCTGTAAATAGGGGGTAGTCAACAATGAAAATCCAGGCCAAAAGCAAGGAACCCTTTTATTATCAGGGGGGCAAAACAGGCTGTCTCTTAGTACACGGCTTTACCAGCTCCCCGGCTGAAATGGCATATTTGGGTCAACAGCTGGCCGCATGGGGCTATACGGTAAACGGGGTACTGCTGGCAGGGCACGGTCAAACTCCCCAAGCCCTAAAAGAGACCCAGTGGCAGGATTGGTATCAGTCGGTAGTTGGCGGCTATGAAAGATTGCAGGAAAGTTGTGATCAGGTTTATTTAATAGGGTCTTCCATGGGAGGAGCCTTATCCCTATATGGCAGCTGTCATCTACCTGTAGCAGGGGTGGTAAGCATTTGTGCACCTATTTATCTGGTAGATAAAAAGGCTGCATGGGCACCCTATGTACACCTATTTAAACCCTACTACCTTAAAAACCCAGATGTGAAAGAGGAAACCACCTATGATAGGTACGGCAGGTTTAACTACAATTTAGTGCCCATGAAGGCCTTGGTCAATCTGCTGCGCTTAATTAAGCAGGTTAAGAGGTGTTTGCCTACCATGACAGCTCCAGCCTTGATTATGCAAAGCACTAAGGATAGAGTGGTGGAGCCTGAAAGTGGTCAGTATATTTTTGATAGTCTGGGCAGTGCCAAGAAGGAGCTAGTGTGGCTAGAGAAATCAGGCCATTTAGCTGCTATAGAGGTAGAGCGAGAGCAGGTTGCTAAAAAAGTAAAGGAATTTATTGAGGGCTTAGCGAAGTAGAGCTGTAGCAAATAATAATATTAAACACATATCGGAGGTAATATTTCTATGGTTATGAGCAGAACAGAAGCATTGGCAGAGCTTAAAAAGCAAATTGATAACAAAAATTTGTTGAAACACATGTACGCCACTGAGGCAGTGATGGGTAAGCTGGCTGAGCATTTTAATGAGGATGTGGAGCTGTGGAAGCTGGCAGGGCTGCTGCATGATATAGATTATGCTGAGACAGCTGACGACCCTGCTAGACATAGCTTGGTAGGTGGCAAGATGCTGGAGGAGCTAGGTTTCCCCGAGGCTTTGGTTTATGCGGTACAAGCCCATAACGAGTATCACGGACTAGAGAGAAAAAATCTGATTGATAAGGCTCTCTATGCTGCTGACCCGGTCACTGGTCTAATCGTTGCAGGGGCCTTAATTAAACCGGAAAAGAAGCTGGCAGCAATAGACGTGGCATTTCTTTTAAACCGATTCAATGAAAAATCCTTTGCCAAGGGAGCTAATCGTCAGCAGATACAGTCCTGTAGTCAGATGGACTTAGAGCTGGAGGAGTTTTTGCAGCTTTCCTTAGAGGCCATGCAAGCTATTAACAAAGAGTTAGGATTATAATTATGTTAAAAATAAAGAAAAAGTAGCATAATATAGCTAAAGAAAAAATTGAGGTGATAAAAATAATAACAAGAGAGAATGTACTGAATTTTATGAGAGAAGTGGCTTACCGGCCATTAAATTCAGAGGAATTGGCCAGTGCCTTGGGCATTGAAACGGTAGAGGCCACCACTGATTTTTTACGACTGTTGGCAGATATGGAGGCCAAGGGTCAGGTAGTGCTGACTAGGAAAAACAAATATGGACTGCCAGAAAAGATGAACCTAATTGTTGGCAGGCTACAAGGCCACAGCAAAGGCTTTAGCTTTCTGATTCCTGATAACCGCCAGGAGCAGGATGTGTATATTTCCTTAGAAGACAGCAATGGCGCAATGCACAACGATCGAGTGATGGCGCGCCTGCACAACACCATGGCTGGGAGTCGTCGAGAAGGAGAAATTATTAGGATATTAGAGCGAGCCAATGAGCAGGTGGTGGGCAGCTTTGAGCAAAGCAAAAGCTTTGGCTTTGTGGTGCCAGATGATAATCGCATCTACCACGATATCTTTATTCCCAAGGGTGAAACTAATGGTGCAGTCAATGGGGACAAGGTGGTGGTGCAGATTACCAGTTGGCCAGAGGCCAGAAGAAACCCAGAAGGCAGGGTAAATGTGGTTTTAGGGCGAGCTGGCGCACCTGGTGTTGACATCATGTCAATCATTAAAAAGTTTAAGCTACCTGAGGATTTTCCCGCTCAAGTGATGGAGCAGGTAGCGAATATTCCCAATGTGGTAATGCCCGAGGACTTGGCTGGGCGCACTGATTTGCGACAGCTAAAGATGGTGACCATCGATGGAGAGGACGCTAAGGATTTGGATGATGCGGTGTCCCTATCAAGATTAGCTAATGGCAACTATCTGCTGGGGGTACATATAGCTGATGTGTCTCACTATGTAAAGGTAGACACTCCGCTGGATGTGGAGGCCTACAATCGAGCCACCAGCATCTATCTGGTAGACCGGGTTATTCCCATGCTGCCCCATAAGCTGTCAAACGGCATTTGTAGCCTTAACGCCCAGGTAGATAGACTGGCTATGAGCTGCTCCATGGAGATAGACAGCTACGGTCAGGTGGTAAAATACAGCATCTTCCCATCGGTCATTAATGTTGATCAGCGCATGACCTACACTAATGTACGCAAAATATTAGTTGACCAAGACCCTGAGCTGATAGAGCAGTATGCCAGCTTTGTAGCTGACTTTCAGCAGATGGAGGAGCTAGCCCTTATTCTGCGGGAAAGAAGACTAACGCGAGGGGCTATCGACTTTGACTTCCCGGAAAGCAAGGTAAAGCTTGATGAGCAGGGTAAGCCAGAGGAAATAGTCAAGCGAGAGAGAAGTATCGCTGAAAAGATAATAGAAGAATTTATGCTGGTAGCCAACGAAACTGTGGCGGAGCACCTTTATTGGTTGGAGATTCCCGGAATGTATCGGGTTCACGAGGACCCATCCCCAGAAAAGGTGGCCCATTTAAACAACTTCCTACACACCTTTGGGTATCACATTAAAGGAATCAACAACAAGATTCATTCCAGCGCCTATCAGGAGATTGTAAATAAGGTGACCGGTAGGCCAGAGGAGCGAATAGTAAACACTGTGATGCTGCGGTCTATGCAGCATGCCAGATATTCCTCCCACTGTTTAGGACACTTTGGACTGGGGGCTAAGTACTATACCCACTTTACCTCACCAATTCGTCGCTATCCAGATTTAATAGTACATCGCCTGCTAAGATATACCTGGGAGGTTCAACAGGAAAAGGCTCAGGAGCAAAGATGGCTAAATCGCATGGGTGATTACGCCGAGCAATCCTCCTTGAGAGAAAAGCTGGCGGAAGAGGCAGAAAGAGACAGTGTGGACATGAAAAAGGTGGAGTATATGGAACGCCACCTGGGACAAGTTTTCACTGGAAACATCTCCAGTGTCACCTCATTCGGCATGTTTGTAGAGCTGGACAACACTATTGAAGGACTAGTTCACGTGTCTACCATGGCAGATGACTACTATTTGTATCTAGAGGATCAGCTAGCCTTTGTGGGTCGCCATACCAACAAGATGTACAAGCTTGGTGATGAAGTGAAAATCAGGGTGGTTAAGGTGAATTCGGTAGCTAGACAAATCGACTTTGAGCTAGAGCTGGAAGCAGGAGAGAATGGTAGCCACAGAGAACATAAGGAAAAATACCAAAAAAAGGCCAGAGTTTAGGTGCCTTTGGGAGAGGAGCTGAACATGGTGGACTTTGAATTGCTGGAGTCAAAGCATGAAGTAGTAGTCATAGTGGTGGGAAATGAAAGAGGAGCTTGCACTTTAGGAGCTTGAGGTACCTGGCCTTCTCTGGAGGAGAAGGTAAAGTTTGCCCGCACTAGCATCCAGCGGCGTTACGACGGCAAGGTGGGAATCTATTATCTAGATATGCAAGACCCTGGAGTCAGTGAGTTAGATTTTATTGCACCCCATTTAGTAAACATCTCATCAGAGGAGCAGAAGGCTAGCCTTCCCCTGGTATTCATCAATCGTCAGTTGGCCAGCATTGGTGAGTTTAGCTTTGTGGGCATCACCACTCAATTAAAACAAATTATTGGGAAATAGTGGGAAGAGTTTTCTGCGGGCGTTGACTGTTGGTAGTAAAGTTGATATAATAGTCTTTACAAGTTTTAGGGATAGTGGGGGATCTGGATGAGTGGCTCCATCAAAATAGTGGCAGAAAATAGAAAAGCGCGTCATGACTATCATATTGAAGAGACCTATGAGACGGGCATGGTGCTTACAGGTACAGAGGTTAAGTCTCTACGCAATGGGAAAGCCAACCTAAGGGACAGCTTTGCCCGAGTTAGCAATGGTGAGGTCTTTGTCCACAACCTGCATATCAGCCATTACGAGCAGGGCAACATTTTCAACCACGATCCAACCCGTACCCGAAAACTGTTGATGCACAAGAGTGAAATCAATAAGCTTATCGGCTATGTACAACAGCAGGGCTTGACCCTAGTACCCCTAAAGATTTACTTTAAGCGGGGAAAGGCTAAGCTGGAGTTAGCTTTAGCCAAGGGTAAAAAGCTCTACGACAAGCGCCAGGACATGGCTGCTAAGGATGCCAAGCGAGAAATGGACAGAGCTTTTCGCGAGAGGCAGAAATCTTAAGGTATTTTGCAGATAGCAGATAGTAAATAGTTAAGAGCTTGTATTTGGCAGCAATAACCCATTGGTATTAGATTGGCATTATGCTATAATGTATAAGCACAATTTAATTATATTAAGTTCATGGGGGCGTACTGGTTTCGACGGGGGAAGTATGAGCAAGAGTAGCGAGCCGGGGTTCCATCTGCCCGCAATACGGTGGAAAAGATTTAAACGCTAACGATAATTACGCTTTAGCTGCTTAATTGCAGTTAACATCCTAACCTCTGCTCCTGCGGTGAGGATTAGGGTGTCAACTTTAGCAGGATACTCAGTTGTAACCTCCTTGTAGCAACTGGGGAAATAAACAGGGATAGCGCCGGCACATCCTGTCTGTGGGAGGTAAAGGTGCGAAGCTAAAATCACAGAATGCGCTCGGAGAAGCTTTTGTGGGTGCTCTTTCGGACAGGGGTTCGATTCAAAAGAGTCGCCCTGGTTGGTAACATCCAGGTGAAAAATCTGGCTTACATCGGTGAAACCTAAGTAGCATTTAGCTATATGGCAATACCGAGGGGTGAAAGCCCTGTAGAGACTCAAAGCATAGTGCTTTGGATGAGGAGTTAGATATGGAGCTAATAGCCAACCATATTAATATTTGCTCTTCATAACACGCCAGATACCCAGCTTGCTTAACATTATGCTTAGCATCCTGGGTAAAGATATAGTCCATGCGGTTAGGAAACTAACGGAAATGCATGTCCCCTCGCCTCCACCAAATTAGAAGTTAAATATTGATACAATGAAAATCCCTTGATTTCAAGGGGTTTTCGTGCTTTCAGGGGTAAATCAGGTGGCGGAAAAAGGCCATATTTACACCTTTGCACACCCTTCCGCCAAAAGGTATGCACACCCCGGGTGCAAAAATTCATAGGGGTGTGCATTTTGGGTCTCGGGGTGTGCAAACAATTTAGCAGAAATAGAAAGATGATATCCTTCCCCAGACCAGCCACGTTGAGTGCTGTGTACTGCTATATCACAAAGATTATAAGGTCGGGGAAAAAGGCAAGAAGGTTACGGTTGAGGTTGGGATGAATAAATAGGTTTAGGCATTATAAAGGGCATCTGCCGATAGGGGTAGGTGCTTTTTATTATGCCTAAATATCAACAAAATTCTAGAAAATATATCCAACCAGTTTTCTATATGATAGAATGTATTTGAATTATTTTTTGAGTTGAGGTGATTGGATAAATGTATTTCAAGGATACAGCCTGTTATATAGAGGGAAATAAAAAATTAAGAAAACCACAAATTGAAGCATATTTGAAAATTTTAGCACACTTTAACACCGACCCTAATGATGAGGCTTTAGTCGTTTTGCCAACAGGAACAGGGAAAAGCGGTTTAATTTCTATTGCTCCATTTGGAGTTTGTGAAGGAAGAGTTTTAATTATTACTCCTGGAACGGTTACAAAGAAAAGTATTGCCAAAACAATGGAAATTCTTGAGGATAATTTTTGGATTAACATGGATGTAATTTTTGACATAGAAGATATACCAACACTTGTACCTTATGAAAATGAAGTTTTAGATTCAGAATTAAATGCAGCTAATATTGTGTATACAAATGTTCAAAAGCTAAATAGCAATTTCCCAAACTCATTATTGAATAGAGTACCACAAGATTTTTTCGATATGATAATAGTCGATGAAGCTCACCATGCACCTGCAAATACATGGCAGGAAGCACTTGCATACTTTAATTCAGCTAAGATATTACATGTAACTGGTACTCCGTACAGGGGTGATGGTGTAAAAGTCCCAGGTAAATTAATTCATGAAACGAAGCTTTCAGAAGTGATGGAAGCAAGGTATGTTAAGTGGTTAAGAAATAAAACCTTGAGTTCATCTGAAATATACTTCATAGACGACAGAGGGCAAAAACTTGGTATTGACGAGGCAAAGGAACTTCATGATGAAGAATGGGTTCAACGGTCAGTAGCCTTATCAGATGAATGCTCAATTGAGGTAATAAGAAGTAGTATACAAGAATTACAAGAATTAAAAAAGCACTCACCTGAAGTGCCACATAAAATCATGGCTTCTGCCTGTAGTATAAAACACGCTGAAAGGTTATTCGAGCTATACACAAAAGAGGGCTTAAAGGCTATTTTAATACATAGCAAGATGCCAAAAAATGTACAGGACGAGAAATTTAAAGATATAGAATTGAACAAATGTGATGTTGTTATTAATGTGGGAATGATGGGAGAAGGATATGACCATCAATATTTGACCATTGCAGCTTTGTTTAGACCTTATAAGAGTTTAAATATGTTTGCTCAAATTATTGGAAGAGTTCTTAGAGCAATTCCAGACGATAAAATAACGGCTTATGAAATTGATAATAATGCAATTGTAATTTATCATAAAGAATTAGGTATGGAGAGTTTATGGGATTATTTTCGGAAGGAAACTGAAATTGTTGGTAACTATAAGAAGATACGAGAAATAGAGTTTAATGATACAGATTATGAAAAGAGAGACATACTCTATGGAAAAACCATCGTTGAAGGAGAACTTATTGAATTTAAAGATTCATATAGCACAGTAATTGATTTTAATGAGGAATATGAAAAAGCTAAATCATTAATTAACGATGAGGTTGCTAAGAAGAGGGAAGAGCTACATTTATTGGGCTGGGATAGTGAAGATATTGAGGCAGCAATCAATAATTTAGTGAAAATAAGAACAAAGAAGAAATCTGATGAGTTAAATAGAATATATAATGAAAAACGACCTTTAGAAAGAAGAAAAATGATTAAGAAGATACTTAATGAAAAAATTGAGTTATCTGCTATAGAACTTCTTAATGATGTTGGAATGGATGAAAAAGGGTCAGAGCTATATAATAAATTTAAAAGAAATATTCCCTCATATACTAAACCTAATACGAAGAATGACGGTATCTTAGTAATTTACATTAATACCAAACTGAAAAACAAATTTGCTGGTAGAGATGAAATGGAGATTGAAGATCTCATTAAAGCGGAAGAATACCTGGATGTAATAAAAATGGAGTTGAGGAGGATTTTAGATGGAATCAAACTATAGTAAAATTATCTCAAAAGTAAATGAGTTAATTGATTTAAGATTGGATAAAGGTACGCAACCAAGTGAGTTAATGGAAAATATATCGAGTGATGGTTATGTTGAGGTGAGTGCCAAAAAGGTATTCGATGGAATTCATTGTAGTGTAGTATTCTTTGATGATAATATTTTTGATGAAGCAAGATTAAAGTATAAATACGTCTATATTTATGATAAGGAAATGCACTTAAATGAAATTAAACTTATTAAAAATAAGTCGGAATCTACAGTGTGGAGTAGGGAACTAGAAGAAAGAAGAATGCTAGAGCATATAATCGAATTGTATAATAAAAGTAACTTGAATAATTATCATAAGACACAATTTATTAAATCTTTACCAATGGACTTATATAAGATATTAACTGAAAAGCATTGTAACGGTCTTATTGGATAAACTGAAACACAGTGAGCATCTATTAAAAGGATAGGTGCTTATTTTATTTTTTGAGTTATAAATCTAAGGGTCTACTTGCTATTGTTCGCTATATAGAATATAATAAAGGAAGTATTTTACACTGGGGGAATGTATCTATGGACTATATAACTGCCCAAGAAGCAGCGGATAAATGGGGAATAACAAGAAGGAGAGTTCAGATACTTTGTGTTGATGGACGTATTAAAGGTGCTGTAAAAAAGGCTAATTTATGGCTGATACCAAAAGATACTGAAAAACCAGTGGATGGGCGTTCGCTTAGATATAATAAAGAAAAAGACTGAGCAATGCAGTAGAGGGGGGTCATGATGTTTACACCGTATCATTCAAAATATTTTGCTACACAGCTTACCTTAAAGAGACCAAGCAACAGCATAGAAAGCTTAGCATCATCGCTTTCAGGAGCAAAGGTAGATTTAAATCCTCATCAAATAGATGCCGCTTTATTTGCTTTTCGCTCACCTATTTCCAATGGTGTACTACTTGCTGATGAAGTTGGATTAGGTAAAACTATAGAAGCTGGGATTGTCATTGCTCAAAACTGGGCAGAACGGAAGCGGAATATTTTGCTTATAGTTCCTGCTGCTCTTAGAAACCAATGGATGTCGGAGCTTGAGGAGAAATTTTACTTAAAATCAATGATTCTTGAAAGTAAAAATTATAATCAACTAAAAAAGACAGGAAAGCAAAATCCGTTTAAATCAAATGAGAATATTATAATTTGTTCTTATAACTTTGCTGCTCAGAAAGCTATTGATGTAGCAAATGTTAAATGGGATTTGGTTGTAATAGATGAGGCACATAGGCTTAGGAGTGTATATAAGCCATCAAATGTAACAGGTAATAAATTAAAAATTGCTTTGGCAAATAGAAAAAAAGTACTATTAACCGCAACACCACTTCAAAATTCTCTGATGGAGCTATATGGGCTAGTTAGTATTATAGATGAACATGTATTCGGAGATGTAAAGACGTATCGGGATATGTATATAAATGTTGACAATGAAGAAATCAGAAATGTTTTTCTAAAGAACAGGCTTCAGCAGTTCTGTAAGAGAACTCTTCGAAAGCAAGTGGTTGAATATGTACCTTATACCAAGAGAATCGCCATTCTTCAGGAATACGCTCCAACCAAGGAGGAGGAAGACCTTTACAATAAAGTAGCTGAATATCTTATTAGTCCAACGTTATATGCCCTTCCAAATAGTCAAAGGAAACTAATGACTACAGTTTTATGGAAACTGCTAGCATCTTCTTCATTTGCAATTTCAGGAACGTTGGAATCGCTTATTAAGAGATTGCAGGATATGTTAAATGGGATTGATAGCGAACTTCAAATTGATGATTATGATGCAATAGAAGAATTAATCGAAGAATGGGATGAAGAAGAAACCAAAGAAAATATGGAGCTTCTTAAAGATAGAAAAGGCATTGATGAAGAACTTAAAAAGTTGCTGCAACATTTAGAGTTGGCGAGAAGCATTAAGATTAATGCTAAGGGAGAAAATCTGCTTCAAGCACTAGAAAAAGGGTTTGAAAAGACAGTTGAGCTTGGGGCTAAAAGAAAGGCTGTAATTTTCACCGAATCCCGTAGAACTCAGGAATATTTATATAATTTGTTATCCAATAACGGATTTAAATATAGCATTGTATTTTTGAATGGTTCAAACAACGATGAGGGTTCAAAGAGAATATATAAAGAATGGCTGGACAGGCATAACGGTGAAGATATCATTTCAGGTTCTAAACAAGCAGACATGAAAGCTGCTATTGTAGAGGAATTTCGTGATAGAGCAAGCATATTAATTGGTACAGAAGCAGCTGCGGAAGGAATAAACTTACAATTTTGCTCTTTGCTTGTAAACTATGACTTGCCTTGGAATCCACAAAGAATAGAGCAGCGTATTGGAAGATGTCACAGGTATGGGCAAAAAAATGATGTAGTTGTGGTGAACTTTCTTAATGTAAAAAATGAAGCAGACAAGAGAGTATATGAGTTACTTGACCAGAAGTTTCGCCTGTTTGAAGGGGTATTTGGTTCTTCTGATGAAGTTCTTGGAAGCATAGAAACAGGTATAGATTTTGAAAAGAGAATAACAGAGATTTATCAAAATTGCAGAAATTCCGATGAAATTAAAAAAGCCTTTGATGATATTCAGGCAGAGCTTGAAGAACAAATACAAGCAAAAATAACCAGTACAAGACAGACATTGCTTGAAAACTTTGATGAGGAAGTTAGTAAACGGCTAAAAGTTTGCAATGATGAAACACAATGGTCGCTTTCACAATACGAAAAATGGCTGCTCTCCTTAGTAAAATCGGAGCTTAAAGATGAAATTGAAATTTCTAATGAAGGAGCAAGATTTTTTTACAGAGGAAAAGATAGCGAAAAAGGATATTACAATCTTGATTGGAAGATGAGTGAGAAAAATCACGAACATTTTTTTAGAAGGAATCATCCGTTGGCACAGAAGATAATTGAACATTCTTTATCGAGAAAGTTAACTTATAGTGAGATTTTCTTCGATTACTCAAATTGTGGGTATAACATAAGTTTTTTTGAACATTTATCCTGCAAAAAAGGATGGCTTATACTAGACAAGCTTACAAGTGATTCATTTGAAGTTCAAGAGTGCCTGATATATACATCAATGGCAGATGATGGAACGGTATTAGATGAAGAATTGTCACAGAAATTGCTGGAACTGCCTGCAAAGAAGTATGAGGAACTTGATGCTAATATTAAACCGATGCAATTGGACGATTTAAGGACAAAAAATAAGGATGAAAAGCTGCATTGTATTAAACAAGCTGATTTTGAATATTACAGAGAAGAGTGTGACAAATTGGATGCTTGGAGTGATGATTTGAAAAATGGCTTGGAGCGTGAGATTAAGCATTTAGAGAAGGAAATAAATGAACTGAAGAAATCGAGAAATTCAGCAAGAACACTGGAGGAAGCTGTTGAAATAAAAAAACAAATAAATTCTTTGGATAAGAAGAAGCATGAAAAAATTAAGAACTTATATGCTGAGCATGATAAGATTGACGCTAGAAATGAAGAGTTACAGCAAAGTGTTGAAAAACAGCTTAAAGGACGAAATACTATTGAACAGATTTTTGCTATAAGATGGCAGTTAGTATAAATTCGGGAGGATTTCTATAATGGATAACAAACAAAAATTGGAATTAATGTGGATTGGTAAAGGGGAAGATCCAAAATTAGAGCCAAGGGTTCTAATGTATGATAAAGAAAAATCCTATGGCGATGTAAATACAGAGAATATGCTAATTCATGGCGATAACTTACTGGCATTAAAGGCTTTAGAGCAGGATTATGCTGGGAAAATTAAATGTATTTATATTGACCCACCATACAATACAGGAAATGCTTTCGAGTATTATGATGATTTTCAGGAGCATAGTATTTGGCTAACCCTAATGCATAATAGATTGAAAATTCTACATAAACTTCTGACAGAAGATGGTGTGTTTTTCATGCACTTAGATGGTTCTGAGCTTCATTATTGCAAGGTAATGTTGGATGAATTGTTTGGCAGGAGAAACTTTTTGTATCAAATAACATATGAAAGGTCAGCTGTTAGTGGCATTGGACAAGGAGGTGCAGTTGTAAATACGGGTGAATATATTCTGGTATATAAAAAGAATATATTAGACAGCGGACGGCTGGGGATTCTCGACGCGACGGGGTGC